>JALSYJ010000331.1 GCA_027071965.1 Robiginitomaculum sp.
GAGCTACGGGCCCTTACCAAAGTGCGCGGAACCTAACAGGGACAGCGCGATGGTCAACGGTCAGGATGCACTTTTGTTTGATTTTTATAATTTGTATACAGTAAATTGCTTCAAATTGAAAAAACAATCGGCAAACCGGAGTTATGGTGCTAGTATTTTGCTCATGAAAACACCTTATTTTATAGCTTTCCTGTCATTTACCTTAATGGCATGCACCACAAACGATCAGCGGGCAGACGTCCGATTCGGCACTCCTACCCAAGTGTCACCATCACTTAAGCCTGAAAGAACACCTCAAAAACGGTATACACCTGCGTCTGATGATTCGACCATTCAAAAGACCAAGGATGCAGGCGCATCCCTTGCGACAGCCGCTACTGCACCTTTGGATGACCTTAATCTGCGACGGCCCATTCCACCCAGGGCACTTGAGGATCTGGGCTATATTTATCAGGCGCGACCCAGACCAAGCTGTGCCGCCATTCAGCGCGAGCTTTACGTCTTGCAACAGGCTTTGCAGGAGCCAGACGCCGATGATGAGGCAATTGAGCTTTCCAAACGCCAGAAACGCGCAAAACAGGCGTCCAAAACCACTTTGGAAGTGGTGCGCTCAACCACTTCCAGCCTGATCCCGTTTAGTGGTGTTGTCAGGGCGGCCAGCGGCGCTAATTCGGCCAAAAGGCACTATGACAAAAGATTTGATGAAGGACGCAGACGCCGGGCCTTCCTAAAGGGATATGCCCTTGGGATTGGCTGTCGCCCACCAGCCTCGCCAAAAGTATTATACGGCCCAAAGCCCAAGCCAGACCCCGAATATAACACCCCTGCCCGTGTTAAGACCGGGCGTCATTAGAACAAACAACAGCACGCTTTCAACTTTGATGTTTGATGATTGCACTGCATGGCAAATTGCTGATAGTACACCTGCATTGCAAACATCCGCCACGGAATTACGAGACAATAAATGCAGACCATATTATGTATGAAGTGGGGAACCCGCTACGGGCCGGAATTCGTCAATCGCCTGTATTCCAGTATTTGCCGCAATACAAAACGCAAAACCCGGCTGGTTTGCTTTACTGATGATGCCAGCGGCATTGTGGATCAGGTTCAAATCGAGCAAATCCCGCAAATCAACCTGCCTGCACATCTTGTCAATCTGCCATGGCGCAAATTGGTCATGTGGAAATATCCGCTTGGTAAATTGGAAGGAGACGCCCTGTTTCTTGATCTGGATCTGGTAATCACAGGCAATCTTGATGAAATGTTTGATTTTGAGCCGGGCAGGTTTTGCGTAATTGAGAACTGGACACAAATGGGCCAAGGCATTGGCAACACTTCTGCATTTAAGTTCCCAATCGGCAAATACAAACATATTTTTGATCGTTTTCAGGCTGATCCTGATCGGTTTTTGCAACAATACAATATTGAACAGGTTTATATCTCCAAAGAAATCGAGGACATGGTATTCTGGCCGCAAAGCTGGTGCGTCAGCTTCAAACATTCCTTAAAACCACGATGGCCACTGAACTTCTTTCAAACCACCCCCCTGCCGCCAACAACCAAGATTGTTGCCTTTACCGGCAAGCCAGACCCTGATGATGCCCTGATTGGCAAATGGCCTGAAAAGCGCTGGTACAAAAAGATTTATAAATATGTCCGCCCGGTACCATGGATTGCCGAGCACTGGCGATGAGCACGATTGGGCTGGGAATTTTAAGCTGGCGCGGCGCAACATCCTTGCGCAACGCCCTGCAAAGCTATGAAAATGAAGGTTTCTTTTCGCTGTTTGATCAAAGCCTGGTGTTTTTGCCAGATCCCGATCCTCCGGTACTGGCCGTAGCCAACAATTTTGCCATTACCATTGAGCAGTCTGCCAAAAATGCCGGTATTATGGACGGAATGGAACAAATAGCCAAACGTCTTGATACAGACTATATTCTGTTAACTGAAAATGACTGCCCGTTGATCGAGCCATATTCAGAAGCAAAAAGACAATTGCAAAAAGCCTTGAGCCTGCTGCAGTCAGGACAAGCCAGGCTAGCCCGAATGCGCCATGTAAAACAACCAGGGGAGCCATTCAGCGCCCCGGACAAATACAATCGTTATTTTCCAAAAACAGATACAATAAGCTCAAAATTAAGACGGTTCTTTCGTCCACGAAAGGCAAAAAAATTATGTGGCACCGCCATTTACACCGAAGCTGACCCTGAGAGGAAATTCCCTGATTATATTAAAGGTGCCGGTGATGGCTTTTATCTGGTGGATGCACAGGTAATGCCATGGAGCAATCAATCGGTTTTGATTGATCGCAAGTTTTTTCTGGACACCATTATCCCTTACGCAAAAAGCGTACCCTTCACCCGGGGAGCCAACGGCTTTCGCGCCCTTGAAATTGAGTTAAACCGCTCACGGTTCTGGACAAAATCCGGCTGGAAAATAGCTTGTGGGCCGGGCCTGCTTAGCCATCAGCGCCTCGAAGATCGCGGCTATTGATCGCTCCATTTACCAGATTGTTGATGTTGGATTTATCTGAGGGTTTGCGCGAGTGAGACGCTCGATGCCGGACGGGAGGTTTTACCTGCGTTAGAAACGTTCATTCAAATGTAGAAACAAATTGAGACAGGGCAATTGAACCATGTGGCGCAGGTTTAAACCCCGCCCAGCGAAGGGTATGCGCCAAGGTCATTCTAGGGTCAGTGTGAATTTTGGCTGTCCCTTGGCTGATACTTGCGCCACCCTGCAATCATACCCAAACAGCACTTTGTGGTAATAAAATAACCCTTAAATGACCCTAAGAAGCACTGGCTGACCCTTGAGGGTCGGGGATAAGTGTAAAAGCTGCCCGCACTTGCCAGAACTGTTATAATACGGGGGTTGGGGTACCTTACACCCAAACAGAAGTTCTTTGACAGGTAAATATTTTTCTCAAACCCAATAATATTAAGGGTTTTGCGCGCTTGCCCCGCACAAGCAATCCTGACAAGCAGTCGTACAAATCGCCTTTGCATCTGCCTGTTATCCCGTGGGAAAATGAGGATAAGGTTTTTTTTTGAAAAACAGGCCGGGTGGATTTTGCTGATTTAAGGCTTAGGCTATAGCTTTTGCAAAATTACCAGAGAATCCACCTGATCAATTTGAGCAAATAGACCAGAACTCAGCGCCAATTGGCAGACCTCAAAGGGCGGTCTGCCGCCGTCTTTAGGGTCGGGAAATACATCATGTATTGCCAAAAACCCGCCCTTTGCAACATGCCCGGCCCATGCGCGATAATCGGCCAAAGCTGCTTTCATTGTATGCCCGCCATCAAGAAATAAAAAACCCAGCGCTGTATTCCATAGAAGCCCGATCTTTTCAGAACGACCAACGATTGCCACTATGTTTTCCTCCAGACCTGCCATACGAATATTGCGCCGAAAATGCGGCAATGTATCAATGGCCCCTGCCTGCTCATCCCATACCTCCTCGTCAAACCACTGCCAATCAGGCTGGTTTTCCTCTGATCCACGGTGATGATCCAGACAAAATAACATCCGTCCCTGACCAGCGGCAGCACGAGCCATGTAAATTGCTGACTTTCCGCACCAGCTACCGATCTCCAAGGCCTCGCCAATATCCAGGCCCTTGAGGACATACCTGGCCAGCATGATACCTTCATCATCAGATAAAAAACCCTTTACCTGATCCATACAAAACGAAGCTGTCATCCGGTTACAGCATTTTGGCGGGCCGTATTTAGAAGATTGGCCTGATGGGTTAATACCTCAATATTGGCATCCAGCTCCTGCAGGCTCTGATATAGTTCCGGATAGCCATCACCAGAGCGCTTTGCTGCCATTGCAAACAACTTGCGAGCCTTTCTCGTGGTCAAAACGGCCTGTTCAAGAGATAACATCTGCATTCGCACAGCAGACCCTGAACCGCTATCCACATGGGACTTGTCTACACTATTGGTCAGGTTGCGCACCTCGGCTGTAGCCAGAAGTATTTCATTTAACATGGCTTGTTGTACTGTTTGCTCAAGGCCACGGTCTTCCAGTGAGCTCAAATAAATATCCACAGGATCCATATCCGTGTTCTTTGGTTTTGAGCCAAAACCCTTGGTCAGCAAATGGGCAAAGTGATTGATGTTTCGTGCAGGATCCAGCTTCACAGCCCAGCCACGAGCAGTAAAACGCTCAACCAAAGCATCAGACAGGCGCTTGATTGGCAGGCTTTCTTGCTGTTCTTGCTGGGTGATTTCAGTACGGTTGGAAATGGTAGTACAGGCACCAAGCACAAACGGCACCAGTAATAGCAATACTACAAAAAACAAACGCATCTTGTTATCCTACCCCAGAGGACGGGCAGTTTACTGGAAGCATGATCAATTGGCCAGTGACAAATTACAGCAATATTTAACAGAACACTCAAAATACCACTTACGGACAAAATCAGGCCGCAATGCCCAAAACCTTGCCCAGAGCATCACCGAAATAACTGTGATCAATGCCAAGCACCAATACCACGAACACGAAGATCGGAGCCACATACTTCACCAAGCCGAATAATACGCTGCGCAGGACAATACCTGAACCGGCCATCTGCTCATCAACCAGCGGCTTTTTCATCTTCCAGCCAACAAATAATACGGTCAAGAACCCGGCCAATGGCAACATGACAGCGCCAGTAATTTTACCGTCAATTACATCCATGAACCCGTCTATAAAAATTGATCCGGTTCCAAGCACCCACAACAGGCAGCCCATAATCAGAGCGGCGCGGCGGCGGCTGATCTGAAACTTCTCAATCACCCAGGACACCGCAGGCTCCAGCAGGGAAATTGACGAGGTCACAGCAGCAAAAATTGCCAAAAAGAAAAATGCTGCTCCAATGAGCTTACCACCCGGAGCCGAAGACAGGGCAATTGGCAGGGTCTCAAAAAACAGTCCGGCACCGGAATTCACATCCAGCCCATGAGCAAAAACAATCGGGAAAATAGCCAGACCTGCGATAAGTGCCACTCCGGTGTCTGTCAGACCGATAACAATCGCTGATCTTGGAATATTGATGCTTTTTGGCAAATACGAGCCATATGTGATCATAATCGCACTGCCTAAGCCAATAGAAAAGAAAGCCTGCCCCAGGGCACGGGTTACCACCTCTGGCGTAACTACGCTAAAGTCCGGCATGAACAGGAATCTCAATGCTTCGGTGGCGCCATTGCTGGAGGTTTGATCTGCGGCGGGAATTTTAGTGGAAAAACCACTCCATAAACTGTAGATTGAAAGGGCAAATAACAAGAAGAAAAACAATGGCATCAGGACTTTTGCTGCCCATTCAATTCCATTGTTTACACCCCGCGCAACCAGCCAAGTGGTAAGAGCAACAAATGCGCTAAATGCCCACAAAACCCCCAATCCAGTAGGCGAAAACCCTGTGAAATTCTCCCTTGTTTCGGCGAATTGACCTGCAATTTGTACTACTGTCTGACCATCGAATGCACCAAATAAGAACTTAGGGATATAGATAATCACCCAGGCTGCAACCACGCAATAAAAACTAACGATCAAAAAAGAGGCAACAGTTCCAATCCATGCCAAAACGCTCCAGTTTTCATTCTTGCCTGATTTCCTGGCAATATCTGATACGCTGCGAATAGCGCTATTGGCATCGCCGGCACGACCAATAATAAACTCACTCATCAAAACCGGAATGCCCACCAGCAAAACGCAGGAAAGATAAATGATTATAAAGGCGCCGCCACCATTTTGACCCGCTTCAGCAGAAAACCGCCATAAATTACCAAGGCCAACTGATGAACCAACGGCGGCCATAACAAAGGCAAACCTTGATGACCATTGATCATGTGAGACGGATACCGGCCCTGCCATATTACTCTCCCCAATCTGTGTTACACTTTGACAGTTATTTCGCCGCAATTTGGCCTGCCTTTGTCCTTTGGTCAATAAAATAGCGCAAGTTTACATGGTAATTTAATCCGATAACCAAACTGAAAGCATATTGTCATACGTTACTGAAAAGGCCTGCCGCCAAACACCCAAGGATCCGGTGAAATGATCAAAAACAGCATTAACAGCAATAATGCGTCCATTGAACAACAACCCAATGAAAGAGCTGTTATCAAAGACAATACTCCGGCATCAGATATTCTTGGTTCGCCCAATTTACGCGAAATGGCCGAAAAAATGAGTGGAACTGGCTCATGGAGATATTCAAAAGCATGCCGTGAATTGCTTATCTCCAAAAACGCCTACGCGATTTTTGATCTGGACGAAAATACAGATATCATTCGGCATATGATCCGACTGCTACCACGAAATATTGCCCTCTCAATAAACAAGAAGGTCGCAGACTGCCTGTCAAATGGTGAGCCATTTAGCATTGATTACCAGTTTCGCTCCACCTCTGGAGTATTGTATCACGGAACCATATTCGGTGAAGCTGAACGTGATCATGGCGGCGCTATAATTGCTGTTGTCGGGATTATTCGCGATCTGACATTGCAAAGCAATCTGCAATATGAAAACCGCATGTTTTTGCGCACGGCCAAACTTGGATCGCTACAGGTGGATGGTGAAAACCAGATAGTGACCTTATCTCCTGAAGCTGCGCAATTACTGGGTTATGAGGAAAAACCCTTGCAAGTTAGAATCGGGGAATGGCACAGCAGTATCCACCCAGATGATCTTGATCAGGCTATAAAATCCTGTGAGGGGGGGCTGCAGTCTGCAAAAACCAACACTTGTTGTTATCGCCTGCGTCATCAAAATGGTGAGTGGAGATGGTTTGAAATCCGCTCTCAGGCACTTCACGACAATCAGGACA
>JALSYJ010000332.1 GCA_027071965.1 Robiginitomaculum sp.
CCATCAACAAGCCGATAACAATCAAAAGCCACACTGAAAGCGGTTTGATTGCGTGTTGCGGTACCTGAAATTGACGCACAGTTCACCTCATACATGCAAAACACTAAAAATGGGAGAATTGGAACCCAGACGCTCCCAACGGCGCAAGAATGGTCGGAACGGCGAGATTTGAACTCGCGACCCCCGGTCCCCCAGACCGGTGCGCTAACCGGGCTGCGCCACGTTCCGACACGGTTCTTGAACTGCCCCGGTTTATAGGCCCTGCCCCCACCGGCATCAAGGAGAGTTTACTGCTTTTTCAGGCTTGCCGACAGTTTTTCTCTGGCTCCGGTAAGCCGGGACAGAATATCGCGCAATTCTTCTTGTTTTGTTGGCGAAGAATCATCAGTGCGCTTTGGCTCGTTCGCTGATGATGCAGAAGGCGGCTTCTGCAGCACATCGGCCTTTTTGCTTGCAGGTTTTGGTTTTGAGGACTGTTTTGGCTCTGCTGTGGAGATGGCTACTGCTTCTGGCCCCTGCTCACGCAACAAAGTCTGTAAGCTTTTGATTGAAAATTCCTTTTCATACAGGAAAAACCGTATTCCAGCGAGCAGTTCAATGTCTTCGGGCCGATAATACCTTCGGCCACCACCCTTCTTCATCGGTCTGACCTGGGAGAACTTAGTCTCCCAGAACCGCAAGACATGAGACGGAACCCCTACGGATTTGGCCGCCTCACCAATGGTGCGATAGGCATTTGGCTTCTTGTCAATCAGGACTGCGCTCCACTATTGGGGCGAAGACTCAATTACTTGTTACCCGAATCAACGCGATCTTTTAGTACTTGCGAGGATTTGAACACAACCACCCGTCTAGGTTCAATAGCAACCTCTTCTCCGGTTTTGGGGTTGCGCCCCATGCGCTGTCTTTTGTCGCGCACATGAAATGCCCCAAAAGATGATAGCTTTACGGATTTGCCCTGTGACAACTCATCGGACATCAGTTCAAAGACCCGATCAACGAAGTCTGATGAATCCTGCCGTGAAAGCCCAACCTCACTTACCAGTGACTCGGCTAATCCCGCTCTTGTTAATGTATTCCCGCTCATTTGCATCCCCATGCTACTGCGTCCCCGTAATACGTTTACCAAGAACCTATGGCGAGTGGTTTTGGCAGTCAATACGATATATTGGAACTTTCGTGTATGACCATAGGTTTTATGCTGGATTCTTAAAATAGCTACATACGAGCCAGAGCAGCACCCCATGTAAACCCGCCGCCCAGGGCCTCAAACAGCACCAGATCGTTCTTCTTGATGCGTCCATCCTTTATCGCTACATCAAGCGCCAATGGAATAGATGCTGCAGATGTATTGCCATGATCGGCAACAGTAGACACAACCTGATCCTGAGACAGCCCCATCTTTTTGGCAATACCTTCTAAAATTCGCTCATTTGCCTGATGCGGAACAAACCAGTCAATATCGCTTACATTTAGTCCTGTATCATCAAGCACCCTGGCTATGGCTCCAGAGATATTGGTCACTGCATGGCGGAATACCTTATTGCCACTCATTCGCAAATGACCGACGGTTTTGGTCGTAGATGGCCCGCCGTCAACATAAAGCAATTCCTCATGACGACCATCAGAGCGAAGATGGGTGTGGATTATGCCCCTGTCACCCATTCCCGGCGCGCCCGGTTCACCGCGCAAGACAACAGCTCCGGCACCATCACCAAAAAGCACACATGTGGTGCGATCCTCCCAGTCCAGTATTCTGGAAAAGGTTTCAGCACCGATAACCATGGCGGTTCGCGCCTGCCCCCTAACTACGAAACTGTCAGCAATTGCCAGAGCATATAAAAACCCGGAGCAAACTGCATTTACATCAAAGGCAAAACCACGATACATGCCAATCTCACGCTGAACCATGGTTGCGGTGGCCGGAAATGTAAGATCAGGCGTCGCAGTTGCCAATACAATCAGATCCAGCTCCCCGGCTTCTACATTTGCATCTTTTAATGCCCGCTTTGCAGCATGCACTGCCATCATTGATGTGGTTTCACCACTGGCAGCAATATGGCGTCTCTTGATACCTGTACGCTGGCGGATCCATTCATCATTGGTATCAACCATATTTGCCAGATCAACATTACTTAAAACTTTCTTCGGCAAATAGCTGCCCACACCGGCAAATACACTGCGAAAACGGGTCATGAAGATGCTCCAGATTGTTTGCCGGCAAATGTATTCAGATTTTGCTGAATGATATCCATATAATCCGAAGCCGACATCCGGCGCGCCACCTCCAGCGCATTCGAAAAGCCTTCGGCATCAGTACCTCCATGGCTTTTAACCACAAGCCCGCCCAGCCCAAGGAACAACCCGCCATTTGAGTTTTTCGGATCCATCTTGTCCTTCATTTTCTGGAAGGCACCGCGACTTAGCAAAGCACCAAACCGGTACAAAGGCCTGCTCATCAGGCTTTCTTTTAATACAGAAGCTGCAAGTTTAGCAGTGCCTTCAGCAGCTTTTAGAGCAACATTGCCAGTAAAGCCATCTGTTACCACAACATCTGTGCTGCCAAGAGATATGTCATTTCCCTCGATAAAACCGGAATAATTCATACGAAGGTTAGCATCTCTAAGCAGTTGATCAGCTTCCCTTACTATATCATTGCCCTTAACATCCTCGGTTCCAACATTTAACAGGCCCACGGTTGGATTGTCTTTCTTGTGAACAATCCGCGAGAAAGCCTCGCCTAAAATTGCAAACTCCACCAGTTGATGAGCGCTGCACTCCACATTAGCTCCCACATCCAGCACTACGCTATAGCCATGGGGCGAAGGCCAGCTTGCGGCAATCGCCGGGCGGTGAACATTTTTCACCATGCCCAGCAAAACCTTGCCAAGCACCATCATCGCACCGGTATTACCTGCAGAAACTGCGGCATGGGCCTCATTTTCCTTAACAGCGCGAATTGCATTCCACATGCTAGAGCCTCTGGCCCGGCGTATAGCCTGACTTGGCTTGTCGGTCATTGCTACAAAGGTATCTGTATGACGGACTTCGCAAAGGCTGGCAGCATTTGGGAATTTATGCAAAAGCGGTTTTAGTACAGGTTCCTGACCGTGTAGTAATATTTTTGAGACTTTGTCTTTGGCGCTATCTGCAAATAAGTCTATTCCTTGTATGATCGCTTCGGGTGCATAATCGCCACCCATTGCATCGACCGACAGGCAAACCGGTTCATTCATCTGGCATACTTCCATTTTAGCGGCAGAACTGCACCTGACCGTTTTGCCGGGACGATAGTCAGACACACGGCAACTGGCAATACATTGAACTAATAAAAATCACTTTGAGCAAAATCCGGCCCTGCTCGCAATATTTGCTTTAAACTCTGGGAATTCAGGTTCTTTTCACTGGCAAAAACCCATTTACTTAGCTGTTTTACGAATTTTGTTTCTTCCGCGCCTTCGGCACCTGCCATGACATTTCGCAATAGGGCAATTTGCATTTTTTCCTCTGAGCCCTCATCCAAAGCCTCATGATAAGCCCTGCTGCGACCGTAAAAGGCTTTGGCCATGGCCTTGATTTTCTTGCCAACCTGCGTGTCACTGGTGCCAAGTTCACGTACAGCCGTGTCCATATCATCAAACATGGCATCAAACAGCAATTGATCCAGCCGCTCTTCGGGCGATTTGACTCTTAAGGCACGCATAAGCAAAAACCCGTGCAGCACCAATAACTCAAATCTGCCATCTACAGTATCAGCAACCTTTCCCGGCCCAAAAAAACTGGTGTTGCGGGCGGCGCTTCTGATAAATTCGTAACAGGTTTTGCCTAATTTTTGCCGTTTTTTCCGATTAGAGAAAAACCAAAATCCCATCTGCCATGCCTTCTGTGTTTTTGGAGAGTTTTTCCAATAATATTCAACAAGAGGCTTGAAACTAACGTCACACATCTTTAGGTCAACAGTTCAATTAGCAATGAGATAAAAATGAAACTGCTCACCAGCACAATTGTTTTAGGCGCAGTCTTGCTTGTGGCAACAAGTGCATGCACACCTATTTCACGCTCTCACGGATTTATTTCCGCCAAAGGCTCACCCGGCGATGTAGAGGCCGGTGTTGACAGCAAATCAACCGTTTTAGCCAAATTTGGCACCCCTTCCACAACCGGAGTATTTGAAGAAGACACTTGGTATTACATGTCGGAATTTCGCGAGCAGCTTGGATTTTTGAAGCCAAAAACCCAAAACAGAACCATTACAACTATCAAGTTTGCCGATAATGGCATGGTCTCTAATGTTGATATCTATACCATAAAAGACGGAAAGCTGGTTTCGCTGGTTGGCAGAAAAACTCCGACCCGGGGACGGGAGTTGACCATTTTGGAGCAATTGCTGGGTAATGTGGGCAGATTGCCACAAGGAACCATGGGTCAGCAAAACCTGCCCGGCGGAGCTGGTGGCCCTCGTCGGCAATAAGCTTACTGTCTGCGCTAAATATATTGCTTACGGTTTTTTAGGCTCATGAGCCGGCAGCCGGTTTCCGTCCTTATCTACTGCAATGCACGGCAGCTTATACCAAAAACAGCTTCCCTCACCTACTTTGCTCTCAAGCCCGATTTCCCCACCCATCAGCTCGACCAATTGCCGACAAATAGCCAGCCCCAGCCCGGTGCCTCCAAATTTGCGCGTAATAGTGTCATCCGCTTGGGAAAAACGATCAAATATTCTGTCTTGCACATCTTCTGGTATGCCAACGCCGGTATCGACAATTTTGGAAATTGTCCACTGCCCGCCGGTTTTACCCGCAGGCGGTTCACACATATCCACAGATAATCGTATGGATCCTGAATCGGTGAATTTAATCGCATTTGAAACCAGATTTACACCAACCTGGCGAATACGCGTTGAGTCTCCAATGCAAAATTCAGGAACATCATCAGCAACAGTGCATGAATATTCCAGCCCCTTGTCCAGCGCCATTTGTTTCAGCGGCATCTGGGTTTTATGCACCATGTCACGTAAGTTTATAACTTCGCGCTCCATTTCAAGTGCACCATAATCAAGTTTGGAAAAGTCAAGAATATCATTGATAAGGGACAAAAGCAGATCAGCTGATGTCATGGCCACATCCAGGTCTTCGTGCTGTTCCTTGCTCAATCCTGATTGTTTTAAGACATGTAACATGCCCACCACACCATTTAACGGCGTACGCAGTTCATGGCTCATTGTTGCCAGAAAGTTTGCTTTTGCTCTTTGTCCGGCCTCAGCCCTTACCGTGGCTGCATCGGCCACCTGCACCGCCATTTCTGCTTTTTCACGCTCAGCAACCAATTCTTCTTCGCGGCGCTTAAAAGAGATAATTACGGCCATCGCATTGGCAATATCGGAAAGGTTTTCTTCTTCCACAGCCTGCAATCTGGTGTGCTGTTGCAAGATGATAAGCAAAACCCCAAGAATCTTATTCCCAATGGCAACAGGAATTGCGTATTTGATACTGGCAGCTTCATCCGGCGTATCAATCTGTGAAAACACCATGGTTTTGGTGCGCGCTGCCTTACCGCACAGCGGATCATCAAATGATATGACCCGATATGATCGATTTTGCTCTGGTTCAAGATTATAATCACTAATCAAGGACATGTCCTGATTGCGCTCATTTACTAAAAAGATTGCTCCTGCCGGCTGCCGATCCGGCCAGTTAGCCGCAAAAAGAATGTTCAGCGCCTGATTTAGTATTTCAGGCAGGGTTTTTTCTTTTCTGTCCAGCTCGTACATATAATTTATCCGAACTGCGTTTTTTGCCTTGCGTTCAAAATATTTCTTGTCCGAATTCGCCTGTAATAAGCTGGTTACATCGGTACGAATGGAGACATAGCGTATGATAGCCCCGGTTTCGTCCTTAACCGGTCTGATCAGGGTTTTCACCCAATAATGATGCCCGTCCTTGGCCCGGTTCTTTATGGTTCCGCGCCAGTCTTCTCCGCGTTGAATTGTCTGCCACATACGCTTGAAGAATGAATCAGGATGAAAACCAGAACACAATATTGAGTGCGGAGCGCCGATTAATTCCTCATGACTATATCCGGACAATTTAACAAAATTCTCATTCGCAGAAATGATATTTCCCTGCAAATCGCTCTCGGCAATGATTGAATGCTTATCTGATGCAGCCAGAATATCTTCGGAATAATCATAACGCCCGGGTATATTGCCAGTTCCGGAAGGTTTGCTTGCAACAATTGCGGGCGCGGTAATTCCTGATACAGGAGTTGTAAGCGCTGCGGATATTTTGCTCTCTAATTCGCGAATATGTTTCACGAAACCAACCTTTTCACCCCGTAATCACACAATGATGCGATTACTTAAAAAAATAGTTAAATAACAAGGTATTTTGCAGTATTGGTAAGGATAACAGCAGTGAAAAACCATAAAGCGGTATGATTATACCAGCCTACTTTGTTTTAGGGCTGCAGCAATAAAACTGGAGAACAATGGGTGGGGTTCAAATGGCCTGGACTTCAGCTCCGGATGAAACTGTACACCAATGAACCATGGGTGATCGCTGATCTCGACAATTTCGGGCAATACCCCATCCGGAGACATGCCGGAGAATACAACGCCATGCTTAGCCAGAATATCTGCAAATGCGGCATTTGCCTCATATCGGTGCCGATGACGCTCTGTAATCCGTGTACTTTTATAAATACGCGCAGCCAGCGAACCTTCTTTTAACAGGGCCGGATATGCACCAAGACGCATGGTGCCGCCAAGGTCGTCTTTTGCCGATCGGCTTTGGCGGGCATTTCCCTTTATCCATTCGGTCA
>JALSYJ010000333.1 GCA_027071965.1 Robiginitomaculum sp.
CCACACTTCCCGCACCTCTGTTTGAACTGGTCGAACCCAATGAGGTAACCGATCCCGGAGTAATTTGCCCGAGATAATTTTCCAGTCCAAAGAAATTGGTCAAATCGGAGTCCTCAGCACTGCTGCGCGTGCGTTCGGTGGTGTTGTTGACACTGGCCGAGTCCGAAATATCAATGGAAACGGTCAATATATCGCCAATATTATTGGCCCGCTGATCATTAAAAAAAGTTCTTGCACCATTGCGCCACAGGGAATTTGCCTGATTTTCCTGCGCCTGCGGGGCAGGCATTGGCATTACCACCGGACGCTTGCCATAGGCCTTTGCCGGGTTTTCCATAGGCGAGAGCTCAGGCGCCTTTCCGATATTCTTAATTCTATCTATGGTTCCACAACCTGCCAATGGCACTGCCAACACCGTAATTAAAAACAATTTTTTCATGATCATCCACCCAGATTATTTGTTGTTATTGCCACCGCTTGCCCGGGGCCGGTTATGCTTACATCAATGGTACGGCTCGAAGATAAATTTACTGCCCTAACCACATCACCAGTACCGGCATTGGCCAAAACCTTGCCTCTGGCTGTCAGGCGCAAGCCCGGCATCTCATAGCTGATGGTGATCATTTCACCCTTGGTCACCGCATGAGGAACCTGCACATCACGGGATTGCAAAACCCGGTTGGGCTGTAATGTGCGGGTGGCAATTTTACCGATTATATCTTCAAACTTCAGTATCGGCCTTTGTCCTAGCCGGGCTGCACGAACATTACTCCATGCCAGATCACTGGCCGAAATAATCTCGCCGGCATGAACGCTTTGTTTCAGGGTCGGCACTTTAGTTGTTGGCCATGCCCGTCCACGCAATATTGCTAGAGGAGCGCCAGGAAAAGGCAAAATTGAGGCGACAAACCTTCCACTTCCCGGGTCAAAATTCAAATCCTCAATCGTCCACATGCTTATGCCGGTCGTCGGAACATAAATACCGGCTGAACCAGTGCTTACCAGTAATTCGTAGTTTTGCTCATAGCCTCTTTGCGCCAATTCCATCAAAATTAATTCGCTTAATTCCTGCTGGCCTAATCTGCGACCGGAGCGTTTGACCAAAATTCTCTGTGCGCCGGTTGAGTTATGCCATACCCGGCCATTTCTTGCGGCAATTTGCGCAATAGCTACAGGGTTCAAACTAAGTTGCCGACCGGGATACGGCGCATTTGCCACAAATTTTTCGGCCAGATCACCAGCATTTGTAAACAGATCACCAAATAATATCTGCTCGCCATCCACTTTGATGGAAGGGCGCAATTGCAGCGGCTCCGTTGAGTGTTGCTCCGTATCTGCAGCAAAAACAAGTGAGGCAGAAACTACAATCAACAGCAGTGCCAAAGCAATAATGCCAAATGCTCTTCGATATTGCATATAATCAGATTGACGGGACATTAATATTTCCTATCGCCTTAAATTGGCACTGGTGGATAGCATTTCATCTGCCGCTGAAATAACTTTCGAGTTCATCTCATAGGCTCTTTGCGCTTGAATCAGCGCGGTAATTTCCTGAACAGCATTAACATTGGATGCCTCGATAAAGCCCTGTGAAATTCGTCCAAAACCATTAATGCCAGGAGTGCCAAGATTAGCTGGCCCCGAAGCTGCCGACTCAAGAAACAGATTGTCGCCTTGCGGATCCAGGCCAGCTTGATTGAAAAAAGTAGCCAGTTCAAACTGCCCGATAATCTGCGGAGCGGTCTGCCCGGGGGACAGAACCTGTACCTGTCCCTGCTGTGAAATCACAATATCAATTGCATCTTGTGGCACAGTTATACCCGGAGAAACCACATAACCGTCTTCGGTCAAAAACTGCCCATCCGGCCCCAAAGCAAAGTTCCCGGCACGGGTATAGGCATCTTCACCAGTTGGGAGTTGAATCCGAAAATAACCATCACCGGCAATCGCCAGATCGAACTGATTTCCGGTTTGTGTCAAATTGCCCTGTTCGGTAATCCGATAAACCGAACCGGCCTTTACCCCCAGCCCAACCTGAACTCCTGTTGGCACCACGGTTCCGGCATCTGAGGAATTTATCCCCTGCCGCTCTACGCTTTGATAAATCAGATCCTGAAACTCGGCCCGTTGTTTTTTGAACGCCGTCGTATTCATGTTGGCTATATTGTTGGAGATCACCTCCACATTTAGCTGTTGAGCCAGCATTCCGGTAGCTGCGGTATTAAGTGCACGCATGATAAATCTCCCTGATACTAATCTATCCGACCCGGCCCAGGCGCTGAATGGCCTGCTTGCTGGTATCTTCTTGTTTTTTGAGCATGCTGCTCACGGCCTGATAGGCCCTGTTAACTTCAATCATCCGGTTGATCTCCAAAATAGGAACCACATTGGAGCGCTCTAGAAACCCCTGCATGACTGTGGGGTTTTCAACAATTTGCGGTACGGCATCTGCAGGTGCGACAAACCTTGCATAGCCATCTTTGGAAAGAGCGCCCTTGTCATCAAAGTCCACGATTTTCAGCCTTGCCACTTCCTGCCCGTCAACGGTTATTACGCCTTTGCGATCAATTTTCGGAGCACCACCATTGGCATCAAGCAAAACAGGCGCACCGGTTTCATCAAGAACGCCCATGCCATCGGCAGTGCTTAAACTGCCCGTCTCATCAACCGTAAAACGACCATCGCGGGTGTAACGATCCCCTTCCGGGGTCTCCACAACAAAAAAGCCCTTACCACTTAAAGCCATATCCAAAGGCCGGTCAGTGTTTTCAATAACCCCATCAGAAAAATCCCTTGCTACGCCCCAGTCATTGGCAAATGATATTTTTCTTGGCCCGTCACTGTGACTGGCGGTTTTACCCTCATTGGATGCAAGCAATAGCTTTTCGACCTTAAAGCCGGTAGTTGACATATTTGCCAGATTATTGGCGGTAATGGATAACTCCCGGCGCAAAGTTACTTGCCGGGACAGTGCCACCATCATTGCATTTTCCATAGTTTACAGCCTTTTGCCGATCAGTGAGTGCGATTTACGCCTGTTTGCCCTTTGCACCCTTTGGCCTTGCAGACTATGTGCCACAAGCAAAGCTAAGCATTTTCAACAGGTTACTGTCAGGTACTGACAAAAAAACTCTCAAACCCGGCAAGCAGTGACCGGATACCCGGCAGGAAATTCCACTTGATTTGCCGCTGACAATTATTTTGGTAAATCACCATGTGGCGGCAAAAACGCAACGCCTCCTTAACCATAAATCTTCATAAATAGAGCAAACCTGTCTTTATGAACATGGAGTCCCATATGGCTGAAGAGACTGAAGTTGAAAATGATGAAGATGGGGAAGGTGTAGACGGCGAAGAAGCTCCAAAAAAATCAAAGAAAAAACTATTACTTTTCATTGTTTTACCAGCAGTAATTGTCCTATTGGCGGCAATTGCCGGTGGCCTGATGTTTATGGGAGGCGGCAAAGAAGACGTGGCTCTTGACGAGAATGGCAATCCGATTGAAGTTGCCACAGATGAAAAAGAGCATGCCTCGGCTGAAGTGCCAATTTTTTATCAAATGCCGGATATTCTGGTTAATATCGCTGGTGAAGAAGATGGCGAGCAATTGGTGTTGCAAATTACCATGCAGTTGGAGGTTCCTGACGAGGACACTATCCACCAGTTAGACGTATTGCTGCCAAGGGTAGTCGACCAATATCAGGCATTTTTGCGTGAATTGCGCGTAGAAGACATTAAAGGATCTGCCGGTAATTACCGATTGCGCCTGGAATTATTGCGCCGGGTCAATCTGGCGGTGGCTCCGGCACATGTGAACGATGTATTGATTGAAAAACTGTTGGTGAACTAATATGGCTGACGATACAGATCAAGAAGCAATGATGGCGGCATGGGAGGCTGAAGCCAATGGCGAGGTCGATGCCTCCGGCGATCAGGAAAGCGGTGGAGCAACGGGCAATGATGATGCTTTTGCCGCTGAATGGGAAGCTATGGTCGGCGATGATGGTGATGCTGCTATTGACCCTGCCGTTGAAGGGCCCGGTTCTGAACGCATATTGAATCAGGATGAAATTGATAATCTTCTGGGTTTTGATGGTAGCGAAGATGAACATCAGGGCGATAGTGGCATCCGCGCCATCATTGACAGCGGGCTGGTCTCTTATGAGCGCCTGCCCATGCTTGAGGTGGTGTTTGACCGTCTGGTTAGAATGATGACCACTTCATTGCGCAATTTCACATCTGACAATGTGGAGGTGAGCCTTGATAATATCTCATCCATCCGATTTGGAGACTATTTGAATTCCATTCCATTACCGGCAATTCTGGCGGTTTTTCGCGCTGAACAATTAGATAATTTTGGATTGCTGACAGTTGACTCCAACCTGATATATTCGATTGTGGACGTGTTGCTGGGCGGTCATCGCGGCACCTCTGCCATGCGTGTTGAGGGCCGACCCTATACCACCATCGAGCGCCAGTTGGTACAACGTATGATCCGCGTAGTACTCGAAGATGCCCAGCGTGCCTTCGCCCCGCTGACTCAGGTGGATTTTACTTTGGATCGGATTGAAACCAACCCCAGGTTCGCAGCCATTGCCAGGCCTGCAAACGCCGCCATTTTAGTGCGCTTGCGTATTGATATGGAAGATCGTGGCGGACGCATTGAGCTAATGCTGCCCTATTCGACACTGGAGCCGATCCGCAAAATGCTATTGCAGCAATTCATGGGGGAAAAGTTTGGGCGCGATAATATCTGGGAAAGCCACCTTGCTTCGCAATTATGGTCTACCGGAATTGACGTGCAAGCGGTTCTCGATGAACATCAGGCTCCACTTTCCAAAGTGCTTAACTTAAAAGTCGGCGATACGATCATGCTAAACGCTACGCCGGACAGTGAAGTCTCGATCCGTTGCGGCAATATTCCTGTCGGTGCCGGAAAAATTGGACGGATGGGGCATCATGTGGCTGTACGAATGGCCAGTTCATTGACCTCACCGGAAATGGTCAGAAAGATAATGGAGTGATTTTATGAGTGTTTCCCTTGGCTTTGAGATATTGATGAGCATGTTATTGATCATAACTATTTGCTATTGCTTCATTTTAGACAGAAGGCTAAAGGCTCTTCGTTCCGGACAGGACGGTGTTAGGCAATCTATTTCAGATATGGTGCATGCTACCTTGCAGGCTGAGCAGTGTATCACAAATTTGCGGTCATCCGCCGAGCAGGTCGGACAGGATCTGGAAGCCAGGATCATCGAGGCAAAATCCCTACAAAACAGGCTGGCACGATCAACAACGCCTCCAAGAATGGGGCGTATTCCCGCTGCTGGCAATAGCAGAAACAACCCTACTGATCCCGCGGCCACGACAGTCAGCGCATCTGGTATTATGGATCGTCTAAAAAGAGCAGGATAGTTGATGACAATTCGTTTATTTGCAGTATTGGCAATTTTAGCAATTGGTCTGGCAGCGCTTAAAGCCTTGTCCATTTCAAGTGAAATTCTCATGGCGCTTGACCCGGCAAAGCCAGCCTTTGCTGCTGCCAGCAAGGAAAAGGCATCAAAACACAAAGAGTCAAAACCTGCAAAAAGAATGCCCGATATCACAGAAGAAGCAGAGCCTGTTGCAGAAACCTGTAAAAGCCCCGGGTTCGCCGAACAGGTTGGGTTAAGCGAGCAGGAATTGCGGGTTGTCATGCGGCTTTCAGAACGCCGTGAAGAGCTTGACAGCCGGGAGCAGGACTTAAAAACCCGCGAAGCAGTGGTATTACTGTCAGAAGCCAAGCTCGATGAACGGCTGGAGCAAATCGAAGCTGCCATTGCCAAATATGACGAGCGTATTGGCCAATTGGACGAGTTGGAAGAAGCCCGCGTCCGGCAAGTGGTTAAAACCTATGAAACCATGAAGCCCCGCTCTGCAGCAGTGATTTTTAACACCTTAAACGACAAGGTGCTGCTACAGGTGGCCACTCGCATGAAGCCTCAATCCATGGCTAAAATTCTAGCCGCAATGGATACACAACGCGCAACAAATTTGACCATAAAGATGACGGAGCAATTCGCCCGCCCGGAAAACGCCGAGGCCCTGCTTGCAGGCAATGACGTAAAAGACGGTTAAACAAGCATTTGCAAGCAAAAGTGGGAAGGTTTTTTAATGTCCTATCGCTTCGCTACTTGAGGACGGGTATCTGTCCTATCGCTTCGCTAGTTTAAGGACGGGTTTCAAGCTATACCGCCTGGGAAATCGGTTGCTCGGCATTTCGTGCCGCAAAGCGTTGTTGATCTGCAAGACCTTGCATAATGGTTTTGTTCAGATCCACGAGAACGTCCACCTCCTCACTATTTCGCACCGCAACTGAGGAATGACGACCAATGAACAAGGATAGGGAAATGATCCCGGCGCGCAATGCGTCTGGCAGCCCATTGTCTTCCTGAGCACAATCAAGCGCCATGGCGGCCCAAACCCTACGGTTCCAGTCTATGGCCTCTGCCAGCGCAGAAAACGCCTCATCACCGGCATTCTTTGCGTCCATCAAAGATCGGGTCACCTGGGCGAACAGCCGGTATTCGGTGCTGGATGGACTTTCAGCCCGTTCGGATACTTTTTGGTATGCGTTCAGTGACATGTGTCAGTCTTTCTTGTTCATATTCTATCAGCCTGCGGCACGTATTCAGCGCCCGGTAATAGTTTCCCGCCATCACATCCCGGGATACCGCAACGCATTCGGCGAGCATATCCGGGTTTTTAATTGCGCCCATGAACTCCGTCATTTTGAGCACAAACTCATTGT
>JALSYJ010000334.1 GCA_027071965.1 Robiginitomaculum sp.
TCGAGACCCCGGATTTTGAGGTGGACGTAGTTTCCCTTACCTCAAACAATTCCTTTATGGCGCTTTCCAGTGGATTGGTAATCAGAGCCTCAACCCGCTCTGCCGATGCTCCGGGATAATTGGTGATCACCAATGCAAACCTTTCGGAAAGAGTGGGGTCTTCCTGACGGCCAAGGGTTAGTAATGCGCCAATACCTGAGGCAATTATCAAAAATACAGTTAGTACGGCCAGACGCGGGTTTTTATAAAACAGCTCGCTCATTTCTGTATTCCATATGCAGGCGAGACCAGCATGCCTACGGAGGTGTTCTGTCCTGATGCTTTAAGGATAAGCGTGCCGTCTTCAATTGGCCCTCTTACATATGCCTGTTGTTCGGTTGTATATAGGATTTCAACGGGCATCGGAGATAAAATATAAGTTTTACCAGAGGCTTGCGGCAATAGGGCATATAGTGTCCACAGGCCACGCCGACCTTCGCGCAATGCGGATAATGGCACCAGAAAACCCCGCTGATCGAGTTGGTCTGTCAGGTTAATGCGTACTGATTGCCCCGCCAGGGGCTTTACTCCATTGCCAGTGAAATCAAATACAACTTCCACGGTTTGGGTGGCTGGGTTTAATACATTTGTGTTGCGCCGTACCTTGGCCTCGGCATTACCGTAACCGGTGCTGATCTGTACCTTATCGCCTTCGGCCAGTGTTATGGCCTTGTCTGCTGGCAGACCCACCATCAATTCCAACGCATTGTTTTCTATTAGCACCAATACCGGAGTGCCCGGCCCGGCAATTGCACCTTCGTCGAAAAATCGATTTAGTATTGTGCCGTCAAACGGGGCAGTGATATGGGACAGATCCAATCGTGCAGACAGTGCCTTGGCTTGTGCCCGGGCTGCGTTTAGGGAGGCTTCGGCACTTGCCTTATTTGCAAGGGCTTCTTCCAGACGCTGGGAGGAAATATGGCCACCATCAGCCAAAGATTGTCGGCGCTTGGCTGTGGCAAGGGCGATGGCGTGCTGGGCGCGGGACTGAACAACTGCTGCATTGGCCGCATCCAGATCCGCTTTTTGCGTAGAGGTATTCAGGCTGACCAGCTTATCGCCTTTGCTGACGGTATCGCCCACATCAACAAATATCTTGTCAATCAGGCCGCCGCGCTCAAATCCAAGCGAGCTTTGCCGTCGTGCTGTAACTGTGGCAGGCCATGTTGAGGATATTTCAAGCTGATCCTGAAACTTTACGGCCAGCACCGGAACGGGCACCGCATTAGAGGTGTTTGGGTCATCATTTGCTTTGGCTGGAGAAAACAGCAATGCAATTGTCGCAAAAGATATCAAAACACAGCTTGCAACTGAAAAGCGAAAAATATGCATTATGTTTATACCTGACTGTTACCGTCAATCCAAAGGAGCAATAAAGAGTATAGGGCCTGTTTTGCAATTAAAAAAGTGAACACTGTTCAGATAAAATGAATATCATCTATGCAATTTTTGTTCACAGGCAGGCCTTGTTCACAAGAGTGGCGATTTTACTAACCTGCCTTTAAGCCATTGACCAAAAATGTGATATGAAACTCTATGATTTTATCTGCGCTGTAGCTTTGCTCGTCATCAATACCATTGCCCAGTTCACTAACCTGAATTAGCAGGCTGGTAATCCCGTGGACAGCAGCCCAAACTGATTTGC
>JALSYJ010000335.1 GCA_027071965.1 Robiginitomaculum sp.
GTTACATTCTTTAGTCGTTCACGACAGCAGCTTTGGCAAAAGGGCGAAACCAGCGGCAATGTGCTTGAGCTGGTTTCCATTAGTGCTGATTGTGATGGTGATACGCTTTTGGTGCTGGCGAACCCTGCCGGGCCAACTTGCCATAAGGGTGATAAAACCTGTTTTGCCAGCGCCCCGGAACCGGGTTTTTCCTGGCTGTTTGAACTTGATCAGATCATTGAAGAGCGTCGCCAGCATGATCAAGCTACCAGTTATACCGCCAAACTGTTATCCGGGCCTGTGGAGCGCGCCGCGCAAAAGGTTGGTGAAGAGGGGGTGGAAGTTGCTCTGGCTGCCATGGGCAGTGATCCTGCCAAACTAACCGAAGAAGCAGCGGATTTGCTTTTTCACCTGATGACCTTGCTGCGCCACCAAAATCAGCAATTGGAGGATGTGATTAAGGTCTTGCGCCAGCGCCACAAACCATAATTAGCGCCAAAACCGCCTGCAATAAATGTTATTCTGATCTTTCCCACAGGACAAAGCAGGATAAATAGAAAACATGCCAGCATGAAATGATTTTTGCCAGCTTGCTTACACAAGCGTGAGAATGTAAAAACCTTTATATTTATTGGTTTTGAGAAAAATATTTACCTGTCAAAGAGCGTTTTTGCCGGGAACTTTGGCCCCAACCCTTGCATTATAACAGTTCTGCAGCAGGCGGGCAGGTTTTGCACTTATCCCCTTATCCCAAGGGTCACCCAAGGTCAGGCAGGGTCATTTAAGGGTCATTTTATTACCAATAAGTGCTTTTTGGGTGTTATTACAGGGTGGTGCAAGTATCACCCAAGGGACAGCAAAATTTGCACTGACCCTAATGTTGACCCTAAGAGTGACCCTCGTCACTGACCCTCACCCCAAACCGTCACTTGCGGATATTTTCTGTCCTGTCGCTTCGCTATTTTAGCGCGGGTTTTGTGCGTATGATAAATGCGATAAACAAAGATTTAGAGCAACTTTTAGGTGTTTTGAACCGGAAAGCTGCTCTAGAAACCCAATAGTATTAAGTGTCTTTTACAGACGGTTTGGCAAGTTTGATAAGGGGCATTACAGCGCTAAATATACGCCATATGCCCCATTCAAATTCCGCAACAATACTGATCAGCTTTTAGATGATCAGGATCCAAATTCACTGCGAATATATGCCAGCACATTTACAATGTCTTCATCACTAAGGTCAGGGTTGCCACCCTTGGCCGGCATGGGCATTGCAGAACCTGGACTTTCAAAACCATCCGTAATCGCAGCGATTAGTTCTTCATCGCTTTTTGTCAAAGCGCCATCGGCGTTGCTGAAATTTGGAACACCGGGAATTTCGCCCTTGCCACTGGCGCCATGGCAATAAATGCATGTGCCTTCATAAACGGCTTTGCCTTTATCAACATCTCCGCTTTCGGCAAAGGCCGCCGATGCAAATAGGGAAGTGATTCCAGCAAATAAGACAAGGTTTTTGGAAGTTTTGAAAGTTGGTTTCATAATAGTTTCCAGTTGGTTTGGTTCAAAGTGAATAATTGGTTCTTGCGCAAAACAGGCCTGTTTGCAAGTGTGGATACCGGAGCATTTTCAGCAAAAGTGGTTCCGGTTTTGCGGTTCGAAAATGCGACAGAACAAAATTCAAAGCATTTTCAGCAAAAGTGGTTC
>JALSYJ010000336.1 GCA_027071965.1 Robiginitomaculum sp.
ACAGGCTGGTTGGCCTGTTCAGGAATCTGGTTTTTTCGGCCATTTTAGTTCTGGTGTTTTCGTTTTTTATTCTGGGCTGGCGCGCGGCACTTATTGTTGGATCTGCTTTGCCGCTCACCATTTTTATGACTGTCACCCTGTTCAAACTCATGGGACAGCCATTACATCAGATGTCGGTCACCGGCATTGTAATTGCTCTTGGACTTTTAATTGATACAGCCATTGTGATGGTCGATGAATACAGCCTGTTACGCCGCCGTGGATCGGCTCCGGTTGAAGCGATCAAAAAAACATTCAAATTGCTGTTCGCCCCCCTGCTGGCCTCAACCCTGACCACCATGCTTGCTTTTGCACCGATTGCTCTTATGCCCGGCGGTGCCGGGGAATTTATTGGCATGATGGGCGTTTCAGTTATCTTTGCTGTCGGCTCCAGCTTTGTTCTGGCATTTACGCTTATCCCGGCATTTTCCGCATGGCTCGATAAGGAGCCGGAACCGGGGGCATCCTATCGCCTCTGGCAGCGTGGTTTGCGTATTAGCTGGTTGACCGCCCTTTATCGCAAAATACTGGATATAGTCATTGCCCGGCCATGGCTTGGAATTTCCGCCAGCGCAATTGTCCCGTTTATTGGTTTCTTTATGGCCACAACCTTACCAATGCAGTTTTTTCCGCCGGTTGATCGCGATATGTTTCAGGTTCAACTGACCATGCCTGCGGACAGTTCTCTTGAGAACACACGAATACGTGCCGAAGAAATAAGACAATTCCTGATCAAGGAACCAGGTGTAAATAACATCACCTGGGTCATGGGAAGCGCCGCACCCAAGGTGTTTTACAATGTATTTTCCTCTGCTGCCGTAACCTCCAATCTGGCCAATGGATTTGTAGAAACTGAATCGGCAAAAGATACCCACCGAATTGTTATAAAAATGCAGCATTTACTACGGGCAAAATTCCCCGATGCCAGAATACTGGCCCTGCCCTTTGAACAGGGGCCGCCGGTAAATGCACCCATTGAGATGATTATCACCGGGCCGAACTTTGGTGAGCTGGATCGTCTGGGGCAGGAATTACGCACCATGTTAAGCGCCATTCCCGGAGTTACCTATACTCAATCTGAATTACAAATGGGTCAGGTAGTAGCAGCTTTGGAAACTGATGAAACGGCCGCTAAAAGAGTCAATCTGCCGCTAACGGTTTTGGCACGGCGCCTGAACACATGGTTTGAAGGCATAACTGCTGGAAGCGTGCAGGAAGGTACGGAAAGAATTCCTGTACGCATCCAGTCCGCCCCGGAGCAACGAAATGATATTAACAGCGCACTTTCCATGCCGATACCTTCGGCAAATGGTAACACCACCCCCGGTGCCATTTCTAAGCTAAAACTGATACCAAAAATTGCAGTCATCCCTCATCAAGATGGTGTAAGATATAATGGAATTCTGGCCTATCTGGAGCCATTTACCCTGCCCTCCACCACATTGGCCGAGCTAAAGCGCCGCCTTGCGCAGTCTGATTTTCATCTTCCCCACGGCTATACCTTGAAATTCGGTGGTGATGCCGAAAGTCAGGGCAATGCCATTGGCAATCTGCTCTCAACCGCTATGCCATTGCTTATTTTGATGATTGGGGCTGTTGTACTGGCATTTAATTCATTCTCCTACGCCGGAATCATCGGATGCAGTGGCATCTTGTCCGTGGGGCTGGCCCTGTTCTCAATCTGGATATTTGGCCAGAGCATGGGGTTTATGGGCATAGTCGGCATTATGGGCCTTGTAGGTCTTTCAATAAATGGCAGTATCGTGGTGCTTACCGCACTGAAATCCAACGAAAAAGCCAAGGCCGGAGACCCAATTGCCACCCGCGAAACGGTAATTGATGCCACCCGGCACATTGTAGCAACCACACTTACCACTATTGGAGGCTTTATTCCGCTATTGGTGTTTGGTGACAGCTTCTGGGGGCCATTGGCTACTGCCATTGCCGGCGGAGTAACCGGATCAGCAGTTTTAGCACTGATCTTTGCACCTTCTGCATTTGTGCTATTGGCAAGATTGCGGGCCATTCACAAACGACAGGCAGCAATTAGATTAGCCAAAAAGCAAATGGCCGCAAGCCGGTCACAAACCGTGACAGATCGTTAATCTGGAAAAACTCACAGACATGACCTATATGTCTTTTTAACACAGCAATAAATGGTGCCAGGGAGCCCTTCATGAGCAATGTTATCGATCTGCAAAGCCCAAGTCATGGCCAATCAATATGGCAGGCATTGCGCCAAGAAGCAGCCAATGCCGCCGCTACAGAGCCTGCGCTGGCCTCCATGCTAAATGCAGTAATTTTAAACCATGACAATATTACCGATGCGCTTTCTTATATTCTGGCGACCAAGATCGGTGACGAGAATATGAGCTCCATGCAGGTGCGCGAAGTATGCGATGATGCATTTGCCGCCTGCCCCGAAATGATCAAGCAGGCAAAAGAAGATGCCAGAGCCGTATTGGATCGTGACCCGGCAGCCAAAGGATATATACAGCCATTTTTGTTTTATAAGGGCTTTTTGGCTCTGCAGGCTTATCGGGTCAGCCATTATCTATGGCAGGAAGGCCGGAACATTATTGCCTATTTTTTTCAATCTCGCGTATCAGAATTATTCGGTATTGATATTCATCCTGCGGCAAAAATCGGTCAAAGTATTATGATTGACCATGCCACCGGACTTGTTATTGGTGAAACTGCAGTGGTCGGAGACGAAGTATCCATGCTTCATGGCGTTACCCTTGGCGGCACCGGGGCCGATGAACAGGATAGGCACCCCAAAATTGGTAAAGGCGTATTGATCGGTGCCGGAGCAAAAATACTTGGAAACATCAGCATTGGTGAATATGCCAGAATTGCCGCAGGATCGGTCGTATTAAAAGATGTACCTGCCGCATGCACCGTCGCAGGCGTGCCAGCCAAGCCCGTATCGGGTAAATGCTGCCCTGAACCGGCAAAAAGCATGAACCAGCTACTTGATCCTGATTGAAGCAGGCCACCGGCTTGGGCTAGGGTTCAAGCTCATTGATTCTTTCTATGCGCTGGAGGCACACATGACCGAAGAAGAAATTGAAAAATTGCGTGCCTATCTGGCTCGTCGCATCAACCCGTCCGTAGAATTGCGACGCCGGGGCAAAAAAGACGACTCGCTTGAAGTCTATGCCAATGAGGAATTTCTGGGCCTGTTATTCAAAGACGACGAAGACCCTGGTGATATTTCCTACAATCTTGATATTGCCATTTTGGCAATGGATCTGGACTAAGGCCTTGCCTGTTTACGCCCTTGGTGACTTGCATCCGGAACTGCCGCCACCGGGACAATTCTGGATAGCACCCGATGCCCAGGTAATCGGCAAAGTCACCATGCACAAAAACTCCTCGCTCTGGTTTGGTGTAGTAGCCAGAGGCGATATGGATCGCCTTAGCATTGGAGAAAACTCCAACATCCAGGACGGTACGGTTCTACACTCCGATGCAGGATTTCCCATGACCGTGGGCAAAGGTGTCACAGTCGGGCACAAGGCCATGTTGCACGGCTGTATCATTGGCGATAATTCGCTCATTGGAATTGGCGCCACCGTGTTAAATGGCGCAGTAATTGGTAAAAACTGCCTGATCGGTGCCCATGCCCTTATTACTGAGGGCAAGCAAATCCCTGATAATTCCATGGTGGTGGGGGCCCCGGGTAAAATCATCCGTGCGGTCACTGATGAAATGGCGCAAATGTTACAGGCATCTGCCGAGCATTATGTACAGAACTGGCAGCGCTATGCGAAGGATTTGCAGAGGATTAGCTAATGAGCAGGCTTGCTTACCCATTTGTATTTTTTTTCCTGATTGCCCTTGCACAAACCCAGCCAGCAGAAGCACGACGAAGCACCCTTGCGCCGACTTGACGAGACCAAAGCTGCCCGGCAATTGGAGACGGTAAAATGTCTGCAAAGAAAAACTATAACCTGTTTGCCCGCCAGGCATTACTGGCCGATGGCTGGATGCAAAATGCACTGGTAAGCTGGGACGAAACCGGAACAATCACCAATATTGCCAGCGGGCAGAACCCTGGCGCAGACAAAGTGGACGTGCTTATTCCCGGCATGGCGAATTTACATTGTCACAGCTTCCAGCGGGCCATGGCAGCAATGGCGGAAATGAGCCAGTCAAAATCTGATAGTTTCTGGTCATGGCGTAAACTGATGTATCGCTTTGTGCACACTATTGCGCCAGAGCACCTGCATGATATTGCGTGCCTGGCTTATATGGAAATGCTGGAAAGCGGCTTTACCTCGGTGGGGGAGTTTCATTATTTGCACCATCAGATAAATGGAAATGCCTTTGACGATCCGGCTGAAATGAGCCACCAGATAATCGCAGCCGCCGCAGACACTGGCATGGATTTAACCTTGCTGCCGGTTTTTTACGCCCATTCCGGCTTTGGCGGTAAGGCCCCAAGCCCACAACAATACCGCTTTATCCATGATGTTGATGGTTTTTTGCGCCTGCTTCAACAAATAACAAGCCATCACAAAGATATAGTGCTGGGCATGGCTCCACATTCCTTGCGCGCTGTCACTCCTGATCAGTTATATGAACTGCTCACAGCCAGACAATCCGGCCCTATCCATATACATGCCGCAGAACAGCAACAAGAAGTAAAAGACTGTATGGCCGCTTTGGGTGTGCCACCAGTTCGCTGGCTGCTTGATAATGTGGATATTAGCCCAAAATGGTGCCTTGTTCATGCTACCCACATGCAAGATGACGAAATTAGAGATATGGCCAGATCAGGAGCCATTGCCGGATTGTGCCCGGTTACCGAGGCAAATCTTGGTGACGGAATTTTTGATGGTGCAAGTTTCCTCTCCCATAATGGACAGATTGGTATTGGCTCTGACAGTTGCGTTCGCATTGAGTTAACCGAAGAATTGCGATTGCTGGAATATGGCCAAAGACTGCGGGATCAGGCTCGCGCCGTATTGGCTCCTGTTGGCAAAAGCGTTGGAGGAAATCTGTTCAGACAGGCCGCAATTGGTGGAGCTGTGGCCTTGCAACAAAACAGCGGAACAATTGCGCCAGGCAAAAGAGCAAGTTTTGTCTCATTGGATATGACGCAAACAAACCTGTCTGGACGCAAAATGGATGCAATTCTTGACGGCTGGATTTTTTCCTGTCAACGGCCAGCCATAGAACATGTCTGGGTCAGCGGAACACAAATGGTAAAAAATGGCTATCACAAAAACCATGAAGCCATAACAAGAGCCTATAAGGACTTACTGAAAAAGATACTCCATAAAGACATGTAAGAGCCAAATGCACACAAGATAAAGACCCCGCGTGACGGTCAGTGATAAGGGTCACTCTTAGGGTCACTCTTAGGGTCACTTATAGGGTCAGTGCGGATTTTGCTGTCCCTTGAGTGATACTTGCGCCACCCTGCAATCACACCTAAAAAGCACTTCGTTATAATAAACTTACCCTTAAATGACCCTTGGGTGTACTTACTGACCCTTGAGGGTCGGGGATAAGTGCAAAAGGCGCCCGCCAACCTTAAACCTGTTATAATGTAAGAGTTGGGGCAAAGCCCCCGACAAATACGCTCTTTGACAGGTAAATATTTCTTTTCAAGCCCAACGAAACAAAGGTTTTTGCCTGCTTGCCCCGCACAAGCAATCCTGACAGACGGTCGTACAAATGCGCCTGCCTCTGGCTCTTATCCAACGGGGGAAAACAGGATAAGCGTTTTTGGGCAGGATTTTTCAGCCAAATTTGCTGTTAAAATCGTAAATCATCACCGCAAATGCGCCGCAAATTGGCAATCTCATCCTCCGAAGCCCCTAGGCTAACCTGACACAATTCCCGGTAAGACTTTTTGGTGCTTTTTTCGCCACTCCAACTTATATCAAGCTGTGGCAGCGCATCCGCATTGTGCGCACAATAAATGGCAATGAAGCTAAATACTCTGGTGCCAAGTGTAAACGCCAGCTCGGTTAATTCGTCCAGCGATATATCAGGCTCAATCGCGATTTGCTCCACATGAACAATTGGCCCAGCATCCACCTTTTCAACCATTTCATGGGCAGTGGCGCCATAAGTTGCGGCCCTGTCCCTTAAAGCATAGGCGATTGGATAGCTGCCGGGAAATTGTGGCGGCCCGGGGTGAATATTGTAGGGAACCGGGCCAAGCTGCTGCAATATGTCACCGGGCACAATAACCTTACTGTTAAAGCAAATCAGCCGGGTATCAGCGCCGCGCCCGGCAATTGCCTGACGCAATTCGGCCTGGTTTAAGGCAATGTCAACTTCCAGATCAGGATTTTGCCCATGCAAAAACTGCCGTAAAAATGGCGCTTCCACCTGTTTTGTCAGCAATACAATTCGATAGGCCAATATCTCCTCCGGAGATACAGCCTATCCTATTGATAATTAACAAGTCGTGTTTTCAGTATACTTGCGTAAAATCAGCCGACAATCTCGCATTTGGAGAAGAAAAAGCTTATCTCCTCAGCAGCCGTTTCAGGGGCATCAGAACCGTGAACCGAATTGGCATCAATGCTTTTGGCAAACTCCTTGCGAATAGTGCCCTCGGCGGCTTCCTCCGGATTGGTGGCTCCCATGACATTGCGATAAGCCGCAATGGCGTTCTCGCCCTCAAGCACTTGCGCTACCACCGGGCCGGAAATCATAAAATCAAAAAAAAAAAAAAAAAACGGGCGGCTGGCATGCACAGCGTAAAAC
>JALSYJ010000337.1 GCA_027071965.1 Robiginitomaculum sp.
ACCAGCCAAGCAAATCCACATTTGCCACATATTCTGTCTTTTTCGTGGCAGTAGGAAAAAAAGCGCCAAAGGCTACATAATCAGCACCATCCTCAGCAGCACACATGGCCAAATGCCGCGAATTATGCGCACTGGCCCCGATCACCATATCAGGGCCCAGTAATTTTCTGGCGGCTTTAACCGGCATATCGCTTTGACCCAGATGCACTCCGTCTGCTCCTAGCTCCTGCGCCAGATGAGGATCATCATTTAAGATCACTACTGCACCATGTTCACGGGCAATCGGGGCCAGAGTGTCAAAAGCCCGGCGCACCTCGTCATTTTGGGTGTTTTTCAAACGAATTTGCAAGCTGGCAATTTCCACTGCCGAGCACACAGAACGCAATTTGCTGGCAAAATCCTCCAGATCGGAAATTGCCGACGGGGTTAACAAATAAAGCTGCGTGCTCATAGTGCGCCTATTGGTATTGGGGGATTATCCCTCCATGGCCTCATTCCACTCACCTTTAGAGGCCAGGGAATTCATCTTCGCCCGATGAGCAAATGCTGCCTGTCCTGCAGCAATATTGCTGCCCGCCCATGCCGCCAAAGGTGCTGCCTGCAGGGCACGGCCGTAAGAAAACGTCAAACTCCATGGCAGATCAAACCCGGCGTTCATGGCGTTCAAATGTGCTGTAGCTTCCAGATCTGATTGGCCGCCTGACAAGAACGCGATACCAGGTACTGCTGCTGGAACACTTGCTTTGAGTACGGCTACGGTTTTTTCGGCAACTTCTTCGATACCAGCCTGATGCACGCATTTTTTACCTGAGATTGCCATATTGGGCTTTAGGACAATTCCTTCCAGCTTAACACCTTGTGTGTGCAATTCCATAAACAGGGTTTTTAAGGCTGCCATAGTTACCTCCGCACAGCGATCAATGCTGTGGCCACCATCCATCAGAACCTCTGGCTCAACAATAGGAACAATCTGCGCCTCCTGACAGATCGCGGCATAGCGGGCCAAGGCATGACAATTTGCAATGACACAGGCATTTGAGGGCCGAACATCATCAATTTCAATAACTGCCCGCCATTTGGCAAATCTCGCACCCAACTGGTAATATTCCTGCATGCGGTCACGTAATCCATCGAGACCGGAAGTTATTTTTTCACCGCCAAATGCGGCCATGTCCTTGGCGCCCGTATCCACCTTGATACCCGGAATAGCATCTGAGTTTTCAATCAATTTAACCAATGGTGTTCCGTCATCGGACTTTTGCCGCAAGGTTTCATCAAATAAAATAACCCCGCCAATATAATCTCTCATTGCCTGCTCTGTGCGGAACAACAATTCACGCCAATTACGACGATTGGTTTCTGTACTTTGCACATTGATACTGTCAAAGCGCTTCTTAATGGTGCCTGAACTTTCATCCGCAGCCAGAATACCTGTACCCGGCGCTGTCATGTGATTGGCGATTTTATTTAATTGTTCCAAATTCATTCGAAAGTCCCCTTAAGTTTTTGCTGATTGAAAAAGACAGGCGATGCCGGGCAGTTCCTTGCCCTCCATCCACTCTAAAAATGCGCCGCCTGCTGTGGAAATAAAGGTAAAATCATCGGCAGCTTCTGCCTGATTTAGCGCTGCAACCGTATCGCCGCCACCGGCTACTGAAACCAGTTTACC
>JALSYJ010000338.1 GCA_027071965.1 Robiginitomaculum sp.
CAACCGTTTGATCCGGAGCCATGGCTAAAAAAAGACATAAATGCCGGGTAGACAACGGCTCGAAACGGGATTTTATGTTGGCATTGCATTTGCAGAACCAGCAAAAATAAGTAAGCTGGGATTCAAGTATACGGGACGGAAACAAAATGCGATATCTAACACTGGTTTTGGCAACTTTTGCTGGCATGATGCTGGGCGGATTGGGGCTGACATATAAGGTAGCCTCGGCTGAGCCTGATAATCGTACCACATATCAGGAATTAAACCTGTTTATGGATATTCTGACCCGGGTGAGGTCGGACTATGTATCTGAGGAAAAAGATCAAAAATTGATCGAGGCCGCCATTCAGGGAATGCTGACCTCGCTTGATCCTCATTCAGGCTATCTGCCTCCAGAACAATTTGAAGATATGCAGGTGCAATCCAGTGGAGAATATGGCGGGCTTGGCCTTGAGGTTACTATTCGCCAAGGTGCGGTAAAAGTGGTGACACCGATTGATGACACTCCGGCAGCACGGGCCGGTGTCGAGGCCGGAGACTATATTACAGGGATTAATGGAACGTCGATTTTAGGCGGCTCATTAAGCGAAGCGGTCGACGAAATGCGTGGGCCTGCGGGTACGCCTATTACAATTACGGTAATGCGCAAGGGTGTTGATGAGCCAATTGATTTTACTATTATTCGAGAGATTATCACGATCAGGTCAGTCGCTTCACGAATAGAAGATGAAAATATCGGATATTTGCGCATTTCAATTTTTAATGAGAATACCGGAGAACTGGCACGAGAAGCGATTAAAGAACTAAAGGCCACGGCCAAAACCCCGTTAAAGGGGTTGATTTTGGATCTGCGTAACAATCCAGGCGGATTGCTCAATCAGGCCGTTGAAGTTTCCAACTTGTTTCTTGACGGTGGAGAGGTGGTTTCCACACGGGGCCGCGACCCGCGAGATATAGAGCGCTACAATGCGCGTAAAGGCGATTTACTTGAAGGTTTGCCATTGATTGTACTGATCAATGCAGGATCGGCATCTGCTTCGGAAATTGTTGCAGGAGCAGTTCAGGATCGTGAACGCGGAACTTTGATCGGGCTAAAAACCTTTGGAAAAGGATCAGTGCAGACGGTTATTCCGCTAAATGGCGGTCGTGATGGAGCTTTGCGTCTTACTACTGCGCGCTATTACACCCCTGCCGGTCGTTCAATTCAGGCAAAGGGTATTACTCCGGATATTGAAATATCCCATCGCCGCATTACAAAATCAGAAAATCAAGTGACGGAAGCAGATCTTCCCAATGCCCTGAAAAATGAAATCGAGGCTGCAAAGCAGGCCAAGCAGGAAAAACAGGAAAATCAAGATCAAACAGCAGAAGATATAGATAATACTAATCTTGAGACAGAAGATGTTATAAATGCCGAAATGCCGCCAGAGGATTTCCCAGAAGGCGAGGATTACCAACTAAAGCGTGCCAAGGAAATTTTAAGTGAACTGGTGTTAACAGCAGAGGCAGGAACTCAAAAGGGCTGATAAGATTACCTCTTTGTTAACCATGTTTACGCTATCGGATAGCAATGAATTTAGTTGCAAATGCTAAATTTGTTTCAGGGTTTTCCAAGGGAAATAATAAGCACATGGCCCGATTTTCTACTTCTGTGTTTTCGGGATTGTCAGCCAGACAAATACATTTGATTGCTGGTAGTTCTCTGGCAGGTCTGATCGTTGTGGTGCTTTTGTCAATTGCCATATTTGGCAAAGCTGATTCGGCTTTCCCCACTGCTTCTCTTGATATCCCGTCTCTGGCCGAACAAAGCGTAATACAAGCAGGATTGCGCACAGAGCAACCGGGGGCTGAACTGGTGTCGGTGGTGCATCAGGATGATCAGGATATACGTCTTCCGGGTATTTCTGACCTCACCCAAGACACAGCACAGCATAAAAAAACTCTGCCAAATAAGCCAAAACCTGAAAATTATGACATTCCGCACTCTCCTGATGCTCTGGCGGCGGTGCCATTTCCGGGCCTTACAGAAGCTGGCCCCGGTGGCTTATTGCCCAAATTAGGCCCAAAGGGTGAAAAACCATCGCTGGTTTATGCAAGACCCTTTGAAATAGATATCTCCAGGCCTGTGGTCTCGATTGTGGTGGGCGGATTGGGAATGATGCAGCGCACCACGCAGGCTGCCATTGACGAGCTGCCACCGGAAGTTACTTTATCCTTCGTTCCCTATACGCCTGATTTGCAAACATGGATCAATCGCGCACGGGCTAAGGGCCATGAAGTTTTAATCGAATTGCCAATGGAGCCTTTTGGTTATCCAGAGACTGACCCCGGCCCTTATACCTTGTTGTCATCTGCAAGTTCAGCAGAAAACACTAGGCGACTTGAATGGCTGCTTAGTCGTGCCACCGGATATTTTGGTGTGACTAATTATATGGGATCTAAATTAACCGCTTCGGAAAACGCCATGGCTCCGGTCTTTCGAGGCTTAAACTCAAGGGGCTTGCAGTTCTTGTATGATGGCCAAACCCGCCGGTCATCTTTGAAGAATGTTGCAACCAAAGAGGGGCTGGGATGGACAACGGCGGATCGAATTTTAGATAGCAAACAAACAATAGCTGCCATTGATGATCAATTGTTGCGCCTGGAAGCTCAGGCCATTCAAAACGGCAGTGCTATTGGCAAGGGTTTTTCCTGGCCGGTAACTATCAAACAGCTCAAGGAATGGACGGGGTCTTTGCATGCCAAGGGTTATCAGTTGGCTCCGGTTTCCGCTGTTATAAAAATGCGCAATCAGGACGAAAAAGCAGGTGGCAAACTGCATACCGTACAAAATTCAGCTCCAAAGCGCCATTAGGATAAAATGAAACGGGATTTGGAAAAATACCGGGCTAATGCGGCCGTTGTGGTATTTAACGCAAGGGGCAAGGTTTTGATCTGTCATCGCGCCGGGGAAATAGGCGATCATTGCTGGCAGTTCCCGCAAGGAGGTATTGATAAGGGTGAAAAGCCATTACAGGCGGCCTATCGTGAATTATTTGAAGAAACTGGCATTGAGCGCAAGTACACAGAAAAAATAGGAAAAATCAAAGGTTGGCTGGCATATGACTTTCCAGAGGACGTCAATTTTGCACCAAACAAGCGTAAACACTGGTTGGGGCAAAAACAAAAATGGTTCGCGATGCGGTTTTTGGGGAAGGGTGAACATATTAAACTGGATATGCACCAGCCACCGGAATTTGATCAATGGATGTGGGCTGATCTTGCGCAGGTTCCGCAAATGACTATCTACTGGAAGCGTGATGTATATCATCAGGTGGTTTGCGAATTTTCACGCTTTACATAAATAGCTCATGTGAGGCCTGCGGTGAGTATAAAATATGCAAATTTACTTGTTTTGATCATCCGACCGTTATTCTTCCTTACATTGTTTATGGTCACAGTTTTGTCATTGTGGCCGGGAAGCGCCCATCCGCCAACATCACCATGGTCAGACAAGCTGGGTCACGCTCTGGCCTATTTTGTACTTGGTCTGCAATGGCAGTTGGGCTGGCATGGATCAGTACGCAGCCGGTTGGCAGGGCTTGGTTTTTTATTGTTATATAGCGCGGGCATGGAGCTGTTTCAGGGGCTGGCTATAATTGGACGCACAACATCTGTGGCTGATATGATCGCAAATGGTTCAGGCCTGTTATTGTCTGCAGGCTTTGCTCTGGTTTTACGTTTTACTTGGCCGGGGTCATTTTCCAAAAAGAAGTATTAACCATAAACTTTTGTGGAATTTTTACCGAAAACGTGTTTACTTTTCTTTTGATAATTGTGACGTGCAGGTAGTTTGATGGCTGTGGCAGTAGTAAATTGGCCCAAGGCCCATAAGGTAGGTGTCAGTGCTTTCTGTAGTGTTGCGCTGGCCTCGTCCGCATTGGCAGTATCCAGTGCCGGGTCCAATTTCCCCTATGATGCGCCGCCAGATGGTGAACCAGGTGAATGCTTTGCCCGGGTACTGGTGCCGGCACAGTATCAAACATATTCCGAGCAGGTGGCTATTGATGATGGTGGCAGTAGAATTTCTGTATCCGCTCCACAGTTTGCAGCAAAAAAGCATAAATACATATTGCGAGATGCGTCGGTTCGCTATGAAGTTCGGCAACCTGTCTATAAACGCGTTAACGAAAAAGTTATGGTCAGGCCCGGTTATCAAACCTTGCAGGTCATTCCTGGTGAATATCGCACGGTAAACGAACAGGTGCAGGTCTCACCTCCAAGGCTTAGCTGGAAACCCGGGGCATCCTTGGCCTCAAGAGCCGGGGTGAAGTTGACACAAACCCGGCAAGGTGAAGTTTACTGTCTGGTGGAAGAACCAGCAGAAACACAAACCATTTCAAAGCGGGTGCAGGTGCGCCAGGAACGTGTGCAAGCCATAAATGTGCCGCCTGTTTATCGTATGATTACCCGTGAGGTTCTGGTTGATCCTGGCGGAGTCAGAGAAGTGCATATACCGGCGCAATATGGATATTATGAAGCTCAATATGTTACGCAGCCCGCCCGACAGGTACGACATCCTGTTGCGCCACGCATGGCAAATGTCACTCGCAAGAAGCAGGTTTCTGGCGAAAAATTTCGCTGGATAAAGGTGTTGTGCGAGACAAATGCAACCCCGGCTGCAATCTCCGAGGTTCAAGGCCTGCTTCACAAACAGGGCCTGTACCAAGGCCCGGTTGATGGTCAAACCAGCCCGGATATGGAGGCTGCAATTGCCAGTTACCAGCAGCAGATGAATATTCCTCACGGAGGGTTTTTATCTTTGCAGACCATTGAACATTTGCGTAATGGGGCGGGCCCGTTGCCGGTGCCTTTTGCTTCTGGACATGCTAAAGCCTCGCATCAGATAGCCACGGCCCCGATGCAGTATTCCTATGAAAGTCAGGAAAACAATCGTGTCAGTTCTTATGACTCACAAGTCTGGCAAGGTACAGGACAATATCAAAGTCACGAGCAGGAAGTTGTGCGGCATGATTTGCATGCGCAGTGGAACGGGGAAGGAGCCTCTAATATGGTTTCTGAACATGACACAATTCCTACGCAGTCAGAGGCCCAGCCTTTCTTGCATCGTGGCGTTCAGCAATGGCATAATGGCCCATTATTAAGCTGGTCTGGTAAATAACAGAACTTTACAGGTGTTTTTGCACAAGCTCGTACGTAATTATTAAGTTTCGTCTGATAATGTACGAGAATGGCTTGCTTTAGACCATTATTGTTCTTTATAGCGTTCCTGTGCAGTTAGTGTGTGAGGTTTGATATGGCTGGTCTTGACCAGGTAACAATTTTGGTACTGGAAGATAACTCGCATATGGCGTTGATACTGCGCGAGGTAATGCGCGGATTTGGCCTTCGGGATATTCGCGAAGCCAGAGACGTGGCCACCGCCTTTGAGATCATAAAAGACAATCATGTGGACATTGCGCTTGTAGACCACAATTTAGGCGATTTGGACGGCAATGAGTTTGTGCAGTTAATCCGCACAGCAGATGACAGCCCCAACCCCTATATCCAAATCATCATGGTCACCGCCCATGGTGATCGCAAAACCGTGATGGAAGCTATACGCTCAGGGGCCAATGAATTTATGGTCAAGCCGGTAACCCCGCTTGACCTGTATGAAAAGCTAAGATCCTGTGTCGAGCGCCCACGGCAATTCGTCCGCACCTCGAATTATTTCGGTCCCGATCGTCGTAGACGCCAGGATCCGGTATACCGAGGCCCGTGGCGACGGGAAAGTGACCCTGAGGGTGGTATTGTGGCTGATGATCACAGCGCTTCCAGAGGGGGCCGGCCCAATATAATCGAGGGCTAGGGTCAGAAGGCCAAATAACTTTAGTAATACTCTTCCCTCTACTCCCTATACGCCTTCTTGCAAGGATGGATGCCTGATCTAAGTCCGCAATCACGGGGCTTGGTGGCAAGGTTATCTGTCCCTGCTCTTAAATCTATCCTTTTAGCTTCATTGCTTTGCGTTTTTCCGCGTCCTCTCTGGTCATGGCAAAAACCACACCGGACAGCCCAAGCAAGGCAATAAGGTTCGGCCCGGCCATCATGCCATTACCGATCGAGGCCAAGGTCCACGCCAGATCATTGGTGTAAACTGCACCCAAATAAACCACAATTACCCAAAACACCCGATAATAAGGGATCACCTTAATACCCATCATGAATTCCATGGCTCGTTCACCATAAAGCGCCCAGCCAAGAATGGTGGTAAAGGCAAATACTGCCAGACCAATGGTAACGATCCACTGTCCGCCGGGAATGCTTTGTCCAAAAGCCGCACTGGTAACTCCGGCGGCCGAAGCAATACCAGATTGCCAAACCGGTAATTCAACACCGCTTGCAGCCAAAATCGCCGGTGCAGTTAAAATAACCAAAGCGGTAAGAGTACAAACTATCAATGTATCAATGAAGGTACCAAGCATGGCAATGGAGCCCTGACGAACCGGATCATTGGTTTTCGCCGCAGCATGGGCAATCGCCGCCGAACCAAGGCCTGCTTCGTTGGAAAATGAGCCACGGTTTGCTCCTTGGGCCATTGCTGCCATTACTGATGCACCCAAAAAGCCACCGGCGGCAGCGGTTGGAGACACTACGCCGGAAAAAATCTGCCCAAATGCGCCGGGAATAAATTCAATATTCATCGACAGGACAACCAATGCGCCACCAATATAAAACAAAGCCATGATCG
>JALSYJ010000339.1 GCA_027071965.1 Robiginitomaculum sp.
CCACCGCATAGGCATCAACATCATCCCGTGAGAACCCCCAAAGGGTGGCAATCAGATCAGCACCAATTCCTTGCGGTACAATCATGTGGTCAAAGGCAATTACCGGATCAACACCCATGGCCCCGCCATCTGATCCCATAGCCACCCGGCTCATGGCTTCCACTCCGCCGCCAATGGCCATGTCGGCTTCGCCGCACATTACCTTGGCCGCCGCAACATTTACTGCTTCCAGGCCAGAGGCACAAAACCGGTTTATCTGATAACCGGCAGTAGTTTCGGCATAATCAGCAGTGATCACCGCAGTTCGAGCGATATTTGCGCCCTCTTCACCCACCGGGGTAACACAGCCAATGACCACATCATCAACCAGCGAAGTGTCCAGATCATTACGATCACGAACCGCTTCGAGTTGTTGCTGTAATAAGGACAAAGCAGTTATTTCGTTTAAACTACCGTTTTTCTTCTTGCCGCGTGGTGTGCGAATGGCATCAAAAATATAGGCTTCAGTCATTGGGGAGTTCTCCGGTCAAGTAAGATGGTTCATTTATCGAATTAGAAATATTATGGCTTATTAAAGCGGCAAGCTCCAAATGGCCATTAAGGGAAAGTTTCTCGGCAATATGCGCCTGTTCTGTCTTGGTACGATTTTGGCTAAGCTTGCTAACACCAGTGATAGTTTCAACCTGCAAAACAAATGGGACAATTGCAGCAAGTAATTGTCGTCGGCTTTTCTCCGGCATTGCATCCAGTGTCCACTGATCCTCATAATTTTCACTAAACTGACGCATTAAGTGCAATGCCTCATCGTTTGAAATAGCTTGTAGTTTACCTAAGATATGAACTGCCTGATAATCCCAGGTTCCAACATTTGCTTGTGCTTTATCATACCACAAGGGAGAAACATATCCGTGCGGGCCAGTAAAAATGGCCAACACCCGACCAGCTTTTGCAACATTAGCCGACTGTGGATTGGCTTTGGCAAAATGCCCAAAAAATTTTATTTTTCCCGCGTCTGCAGGCAATAACAGTAATGGTAAATGCGAAGCTTGACCCGGTTGCCCATTTATATCAACCAATGTTGCGAATTCATTTTTGGAGGCAATATCCAAAGCTCTTGATTCACTAATTTGAAATTGTTTAGGCACATACATCTAGTTACAATGTCCTTGCGATGAGCAGTTTCATGATCTCATTGGTGCCGCCGTAAATGCGCTGTACCCGTGCATCGGCCCACATGCGGGCAATAGGATATTCATTCATATAGCCATAGCCACCAAATAATTGCAGGCACTCGTCAATGACCTGATTTTCTGTATCTGATACCCAGTATTTAGCCATGCTTGCGGTGGCTGCGTCCAATTCGCCCTTTAGTAATTTTGCGGCGCAATCATAGGTGAAGACCTTGGCGATTGTGGCCTTGGTTTTACACTCGGCCAGTTTGAACTGGGTGTTTTGAAAGGCAATCAACGGCTTGCCAAAGGCATGACGCTCTTTGACATAAGATATTGTTTCCCTAAGGGCATATTCCATGGCAGCTACGCCCTGCACAGCAATGTTCAGGCGTTCTTGTGGTAATTGTTGCATCAATTGGATGAAGCCCTGACCCTCCTCGGTGCCAAGCAGGCTTGTCGCTGGAAGCTGCACATCTTCAAAGAACAGCT
>JALSYJ010000340.1 GCA_027071965.1 Robiginitomaculum sp.
GGCATCGCGCATATCACTTTCCTTTCCAATTGCGGGAGGCATTGGTGTTTCCACAAACAATACCCGGCAGCTAACATTAGCTACTGTCCTGTAATCCATGCCCAAATGAGCGAAGGCCTACAGGCTTCGGAAGTAATGAGTTCAAGGTTAGACTGCCAAAGCGCACAGAGCAATAAAAACCGCCGCGACATTTTGAAACATAAGGCTCATCACCCTGTGTCATCACGAGCTAAATTTGAGATTTAGAATAATTCAAAAGGAATCACAGTTCTTTTTCAAACACTTTGTATTTTTTGTACACTTTGCCGCCAACGCGCTCTATCAGGCGACGAACCGGCATATTGTCTTCCAAAATCCAGCCCATTTCCACCTGTTCCAGCGGTGAAGCCTTAATATAGCTTTCTATGGAATATATCATCCTAAACGGCAAAAATTTTCCTAACATGCCATTGTCATATTTCTTGCGAACCCCCATCAGCATAACCCGTGCAGATTTAGGCCCACGCACCTTAAGTCGCCATAATAATTTTAGCCAGCCAAAGGGCAGCAATCTACCATTTAGATCAGCAATCATTTCGTTTACATCAGGCACACAGACCAAAAACCCGGCGACATCACCGTCCACTTCGGCAAAACAGGCCAGATTTGGATCAATTATCGGTCGCAGTTCAGCAGCCATATGGGCTATCTCAGGCTCAGTCATTGGGACAAAGCCCCAATTGGTGTGCCACCCTTCGTTAAATATCGAAACTATTAACTCGATTTCCTGATCATAACGCTTCATATCTAGCTTGCGCAAACGCACCTTGTCTCCGGAATCCCGTTCCGCCAGCTTGCGCAAAGCATCAGGAAACAAGGTATTGGCATCGCGGATATAGGCCAGCATATTGGTTGCCGTCTTATAGCCATTATCCAGTATCATGGCTTGCAGATACTTTGTATCATGGGGCATTAGCATCATGGAAGGGGTATCAAAACCATCGACCATAAGACCGACTTCCTGATTGATGGAGAGATTCATTGGCCCCTGCACCCTTGTCATACCTTTTTTGCGCAACCAGTCCTCGGCTGTTTGCAATAAGAGATTTGCAATTGCGGCATCATCCTCACAGGCCAGCATACCAAAATGACCATTTTTTTCGCCTTGGGTTTTAATTGCCAACTGATCAATTTGTGCTGAAATACGGCCCACAAACCGACCCTGCTTTTTCACCAGCCAGAATCTGGCTTCGGCATGATCAAAATACGGGTTCTTCTTTACATCGAGCAGAGCACGCCGTTCCATATGTAACGGCGTTATCCAATTTGGATCGTTTTTATGCAATCGCTCCGGCAACTTAATAAATTCATCAAGAAGCTTTGCCGACGTAACAAGGATCAATTGCATATCTGTTTTGTTCATCAGATTATTGCACCAGACCGATCACGCCTGCGCCATGGCTTCATCCTTGTCTATGGATGTATCTTCTGAGGCTTCCTTACGCCGCGTGCCAACATTCATCATCTCGACACTTGCACCTTGAGTTAGCGGGCATGGGATTAAACCAAGTTCACGTCCAATTCTGGTGCAAAGCTCCACCGCTAACGCAATTTGCTGGGAGCTGTGCGCGGCACTGATTGATGAGCGCAACAAAAACCATCCCGATGGTGTAGCTGGAGGTAGTGCCAGATTGGTATATACCCCGGCCTCTAGCAAGCCATTCCACAAGGCAACGGCTTTTTGCGGGTCCTGCATGCGAATAGCAACAATCGGGCTTACCTGTGGACCTAAATCAAAACCGGCGTTTTTAAGACCTGCGTATAATTGTGTGGCATTGTCCCATAATTTTGTTCGCAATTCCGTTGCCCCAGGAACCCGTGACAGGGCCTGACGGGCTGTGGCAACTACTGAGGGTGGTAAGGATGCCGTAAACATATATGGTCTGGAAGCCAGACGAACAATATCAAGCCCCGGCACATTGGAAATCAAAAAACCGCCAATAGTACCAATGCTTTTGGAAAAGGTGCCGGTTACAAATTCAACTTCATCCTCAACCCCGGCCAGTTCGCACAACCCACGCCCATTGGCACCCATAACGCCCAGCGAATGGGCTTCATCAATCAACAGGCTTGCGCCATATTTGTTTTTTACTGCAATCATTTCCTTTAACGGAGATGTATCGCCCAGCATTGAGTAAATGCTCTCAATTACTATCAGTTTTTCACCGGGCTTATCAGCAAGGCGCTCAAGTTTTTTGGCCAGATTGACCGGATCATTATGACGAAAGCGAATAACCTGTGCATCGGATAATTTGCATGCATCATGAATGGATGCATGACTGTCTGCATCAATAAGCAGATAATCATCGCGACCGGCTAATGTGCCAATAGCACCAAGATTGGCCATATAACCGGTTGAGTATAAAATAGCATCCTTCATACCATAAAACTCAGCAAGTTCGCGCTCCAGTTCCTTATGGCCATCATAGCTACCATTGGCAATCCGCGAACCGGTGGTGCCGGTACCTTGCCCCCTTAAGGCCTCGACGCCCTTTTCAATACTGGCATCATCAAAGGTAAGGCCAAGATAATTATTAGTGCCGAGCAAAATAGTACGCCGTCCGTTCAAAACTGCCTCGGTAGGAGAAACAATCTCATCAAACTGTAAGGAAGAAGGGCTTTGACCAACAGATTTTAGTTGTTCATGAACATCGTTTAAAGCTTCAAATTTGTCAAAAATAGCCATTACTCTAGGCCCCCTCTTGTAACTTATACACCGCATCAACCAGATCGGAGATGGACTTTACTTCAGAAATCCGATGTTCAGGAATGGTCAGGTCAAGTGCATCTTCCAGATCAAAAACAAAATCCATGATCGCAAGAGAATCCATTCCCAAATCGGTTAGTATAATGGTGTCGGGACTGATATTAGCCGTTGCCTGCGCGTGTGGACGTAATTGCTGCACAATTTCCAGATAAACCGGATCCTCCAGCATATTACCTGCACTGCTGCGTTTGTCGGCCATTCTTGTTCCCCCGCACCATACTAAAACGCCAGAATTAACTGGCTAGAACATATTTTCTGCGGAAAAATGATACAAGAGCGGCTGCAGCACAGTCGCCCGGTGCCGCAGTAGATCCTACTTCATGTTCGCAGCCCACCTATATCCGGGTTGTTTTTGAAACTGTCTAGTCAACAAAGGTTTCATTTTTTGACATAATGCAGTTCGGTGAAACAAAGGGACAATAATATTTATTGGGCACTCTACCTGTAGCGGTCTATATTAAGACTATCGCTGTTCAGGCTGGGGTCAGAATTGTTTGGATAACATCCGTGCTGTTCTTGCATTGTAAAGGTTTAAGCTTATGCGTTTGTATTTTGTCTCATCTTTAATCATATTCCTGCTGACCGGCCCTGCGTTTGCCAATTTACCCGATCGTGTGGAAACGGCCCTGCAAAAGCTAGAAGCCGCCAATCAATCGGTGCCAAGGTTTGCTTTTGAGCGCCAGACTTACAAGAAAAACGTCAAGGTGGAAGTTAAATACTTTGATCCTGGCCTGGATATTCCCGGCCACTGGCAGGTATTATTCCCCAGCAAGGAACAAGACCGCAGCCAACATGAAAAGCTGCAAAAGAAATACGAAAGCTGGGATGGTAATTCCGACAAGGTAATGGTGATACCGGATTTGCGCAAAAGAATGAAAAATGGCGCAAAACTGGTTGGCAATACAGATGGCATGGAGGTCTATGAGTTTGACATTGCTGATGAATATATTCTTGAAGGTGGTGGACGCCGCTCTGATATACGCGAACATATAAAAGGTGAGGTGCACATTGATACAAATACCAATGATATTCGTAAAATCCGGTATTACTCGCCCCAAAAATTCAAGCCAATTTCGGTTGTAAGTTTAAGTGAGTATGAAATTGTTCAGCATGTTGGCCCAGCGTGGCAAGGTGGCCCAATTGTCCGACTTTATGAAACATCCAAGGTAAGGGGAAGCGCAGTAATTAAGAAAATCGATGTGGATGAGATCATGATCAACGAAAAATTCAAACCGCTTCCGATGCAGTAAACTGCAATATTTCTACGGTTTTACGTTCAAAAATATACAAGGCAAGATTGGCTCGTCTGGCTGTTTCCACCGCATTTAAGGTTGGAGCTGCCAGACAGACCAATTGCCGAATTCCGGCCAGAGCGCATTTTTGTACCAACTCATAAGTGCAACGACTGGAAAGTAGAGCAAACCCACATTCTGTCTCACCTGATTTTGCCCGGGCACCAATCATTTTATCAAGTGCATTATGCCGGCCAATATCTTCGCGCACGATGGTAAGATCACCATCTGGCGTTGCCCAACCAGCACCATGCACTGTGCGGTTGGCTTTGCGCATTGGCTGCTGTTCTGGCAGTGCAGCAATGGCTTTGTGGATCGCTGCCGCCTTTGGTCTCTTCTTATCAAATGACAATCTGGGCAAAGGTCGCAAGGCATCGCCCAAGCTATCAACACCGCAAATTCCGCATCCGGCGCGTCCCCGGTGCGAGCGCCTTTGTTTATGCATCAAGAGCTTATCCATGCGACTTTTGGGAATATGTATGTGCAATTCAACACCAAGTTTTTGAGGTCTTATATCAATGTGCTCAAGCTCCGCAGGCTGATGTAAAATGCCTTCAGCCAAAGAAAATCCAAGCCCAAAGTCCTCAAGATCAGATGGTGTTGCCATCATTACCGCATGATCGTGACGATCATTCTTATGGCGATAAATCAAACCAATGGGAACTTCTGCCGGTAAAATCCATTGCGTGTGCCGTCCTGGGGCCTCAATGGATTTGGCACTGATAGTTGTGTCGTCTGCAAAAGGTTTCACAGGCTTGCTTCGGGCTGATGGAGACGGGTTTTGGTCTTGAGAGCGTGATTTTCCTGCCATGCAGACAGATGACTGGCTGGAGTAACCTGCACAGCCGTTACCTTGTATTCAGGACAAGATGTGGCCCAGTCTGAAAGCTCGGTTGTAATGACATTGGAGCCGGATTCAGGATGATGAAATGTGGTGTAAACCACACCGGGCTGCACCCGCTCGCTGATTTTGGCAATCAGACAGGTTTCTCCCATTCGCGAGCGAATGGAGAGCATATCTCCGGTTTTAATGCCACGCATTTTGGCATCACTTTCATGAATTTCCAACTCGTCACGTGCCGCCCAGCGCATGTTTTGCGTGCGCCGGGTCTGTTGTCCAACATTGTATTGTGAAAGCAGACGGCCCGTGGTCAGCAATAAGGGGAATTTCCGGTTTGTTTTTTCTTTGGTCGGGATGAATTCGGTAATAAGGAACCTGCCCTTGCCATGGGTAAAGCTATCCACATGCATGATCGGGGTGCCTTTTGGAGCCTGTTCATTACAGGGCCATTGCACAGATCCATGCTCATCAAGCAGGGCAAAGCTCACCCCAGCCATGGATGGTGAAAGCCGGGCAATCTCATCCATTATCTCTGAGGCGTTATGATAGTCCATGTCATAGCCCATGGCATTTGCCAGTTTTTGAGTAATTTGCCATTCAGCAAGGCCGGTAGCGGCTGTCATTGCCGGGCGCACCCGGTTGATCCGCCGCTCGGCATTGGTAAATGTGCCATCTTTTTCCAAGAACGATGTGCCTGGTAAAAATACATGGGCAAAACTGGCAGTTTCATTCAGGAACAGGTCCTGTACGATCAAAAAATCAAGACTGGACAGGGCTGCCTCAACATGAGTGGTATTGGGGTCGCTTTGGGCAATATCCTCGCCTTGCACATACATGCCCTTAAAACTGCCTGCTATGGCTTCGTCCAGCATGTTGGGAATGCGCAAACCCGGCTCAGCACTAAGTTTTACGCCCCATTCAGTTTCAAATTGCCGGCGCGTGATCTTGTCTGTAACCGAACGGTATCCGGCAAATTCATGGGGGAACGAACCCATATCGCACGAGCCTTGCACATTGTTCTGCCCGCGCATCGGGTTCACCCCTACGCCCATACGACCAATATTACCCGTAGCCATGGCTAAATTCGCCATGCCGATAACCATGCTTGACCCCTGACTGTGTTCGGTAACACCAAGCCCGTAATAAATTGCTGAATTTGGCCCCCTGGCATAGATTCTTGCCATTTCCCGGATATCAGAGGCTTTTATCCCGCAAATCCTTGCAACTTCCTCCGGATCATTAATCGGATCGGCTGCAAAGTCTGCCCATTCCTTAAAACTCTGCAAATCACAACGCTGTTTTACAAATTCCGTATCAACAAGGTTTTCGGTGACAATCACATTGGCCATGGCATTTATCAGCGCTACATTGGTGCCCGGGCGCAATGGAAGATGTAAATCAGCACGAATATGAGGCCCGCTGACCAGTTCAATTGCCCGAGGATCAGCAATAATAAGTTTTGCACCTTCGCGTACCCGCCGTTTAATGGCTGATCCGAATACCGGATGGGCCTCGGTTGGATTGGCTCCGATCACCAAAATGACATCGGCTTCTTGCACCGAGTCAAAATGCTGTGTGCCTGCACTTTCACCAAAGGTCTGCTTTAGCCCATAGCCAGTGGGAGAATGACAAACCCGGGCACAGGTATCCACATTATTACTGCCAAAAGCGGCGCGAATAGTCTTTTGCACCAGCCACACTTCCTCATTGGTGCAACGCGAAGATGTAATGCCGCCAATAGCTTTGGCTCCGT
>JALSYJ010000341.1 GCA_027071965.1 Robiginitomaculum sp.
AGCGTAAACAAAACATCCCGGATCGGGGCTTGATAATTCATGGCAAAGGTTTCCTTATATTCCGGCCCTAAGGCTCAAGTGTACCGGGCCAAGGCTTATTGGCAAGTCATTCAATGATCAGGGCCGGGAACCGGAGCCTGTTACTGAAGCATTGACAATTGCTCTGATTTACAGATCAGGATAAACAAATTTGAAAACTGTAAGAAGGCCAATATGTCCACACCTGTTCTTTGCGCTAAAGATCCCAAAACTGCAAGTAAGGCAGCGGCTGTTTTACAAGATGGCGGTCTGGTGGTTATCCCCACAGAAACTGTTTATGGAATTGCTGCCATGGCCAATAATGGCGAGGCAATTTTGCGCATTTACCAGATCAAGGGCCGAGAGGCGCAAAAAGCCCTGTTACCTCATGTCAGTGACCTTGAAATGGCACAGGAACTAGGAGAAATAGAGCCAAAAGCCAGAGCCTTAATAGCAAAGTTCTGGCCGGGACCACTTACATTGATTGTACCTGCAAAGCCATGTGCTGCCATCCATAATGCAGCCAGAGGCGGGCTTGATACTGTTGCGCTTCGCTGTCCAGACCATGATTTTACGCAAAAACTGATCCGCAGGTTAAATCACCCCCTTGTGGCACCTTCAGCTAATCTGGCAGGAGAGCAGCCCCCTACGAAAATTTCACAATTATCAGCACATATTTCTGAAAATGTGGATCTGATCATTGATGGCGGCACCGGATCAGATGGTCTTAGCTCCACCTTGCTGGATTTAACTTGTGATTCGCCAAAAATACTGCGCCAAGGCATGCTGCCAAGGACACAAATTGAGCAAGTGAGTGGGCCTGTTGACTGAGCTATCGCAGCAATTCCTTGCATCGGCCCGGCAGATATTGGGCGATAAGAACATGATCTGTGACCAGAAGGCAGCAACACCATATCTGCACGAATGGCGGGATCGCTGGCATGGGCTTACGCCGTTGATTGTCTTGCCTGATTCAACAAGGCAGGTAACAGAAATAGTGCAACTTTGTGCACAGCATCAGGTGGCAATAACTCCACAAGGAGGAAATACCGGGCTGGTTGGCGGTCAAATCCCACAAGGAGAGATCCTGCTTTGCACCAGAAAACTGCAACAGATACCAAGGGTAAACAAATCAGACATGACTTTAACCGTTAGTGCCGGTGTCAGCCTGTCTGATGCTGCCGGGGCTGCTTTTGAGCATGATCTGTTATTTCCGATGGAGCTTGCCTCTGGTGGCAGTGCCACTATTGGCGGAGCCATATCCACCAATGCCGGAGGCATGATGGTATTACGCTATGGAACCATGCGCGAACTGGTGCTTGGTCTGGAGATAGTGCTGGCCGATGGACAAGTATGGACAGGGATGAACAGCCTGTACAAAAACAATACCGGCTATGATCTAAAACAGATGTTCATTGGCGCAGAGGGCACCCTTGGTATTGTCACCAAAGCGGTTTTGCGCCTGTTCCCCAGACCAAAGGCAAAAACTTTGGCCTGGTGCAGCGTAAACTCGGTAGCAGATGCCACCAGAGCACTTGGTTATTTGCAAAACCATTGCGCTGATCCTGTGGCAAAATTTGAACTGGTTTCGCAATTGGCCCTGTCACTGGTTTTGCAAAATATCCCCGGAGCCAAAAAGCCATTGGCCCATGATGCTCCATGGTCAGTTATGGTGGAATTTGAAAGCTGGCATGGCTCTGAAATTGCGCAAAATGCCTTGGCCTCGGCCCTTGATAAGGGGCTGATTATTGATGCAGTAATTGCCAGATCACAAAAACAGCAAAATGAACTATCTGCTTTACGCGAAAATATATCTGCGGCGCAAAAGAGCGAAGGCGCTGCTATCAAACATGATATATCCTTGCCTCTTGCCAATATTGCCGATTTTCTAAAACAGGCCAGAAATAAAATACTGCAACAAATTCCTGACACAAGATTGTGCGTGTTTGGACATCTTGGCGACGGAAATCTGCATTATAACCTGCTGTCACCAATTGGCATGAAAAGCGATGACTTTACCCGGCGCCGGAGTGAAATTACCACGCTGGTACATGATCTGGTACAGGAAATGGGTGGTAGTTTTTCTGCGGAACACGGCATTGGCATTGCCCGCATCAACGACCTTAAACGCTATAAAACCGAAGTGGAAATTGCCATGATGCGACAGATAAAACAGGCACTTGATCCGGACAATCTGATGAATCCACGGCTTTGGTTTAGCTGATAACCGCCATCTTTTGTACCTCTTGGGGGCTTAGGCCCGTTGCCCGCAGGCTGCGCAGGCTGGTTGAGCCATCCCGCTTTGCCAGACGCTCGCCCCTGTCATCAAGCAACAGGCCATGGTGATAATATGTTGGTGTTGGCCAGCCGAGCAGTACCTGCAACAATACATGTATATGGGTACTTTCAAACAGGTCTTGTCCTCTGATTACATGGCTGATGCATTGCTTTGCATCATCATGGGTAACCGCCAGATGATATGAGGTTTGAATATCCTTGCGCGCCAGCACCACGTCGCCCAAAAGCTCAGGCCTGGCCCTGATGTGTCCGCTCTGGCCATCGGGGGCGCTTCCGGTTTCGAGCCAGCATAATTGCTGCCAGTCATCACCAAGCTGATCGCGGGCGCGGGCCAGTGACAAACGCCAGGCAAAAGGCTTTTTTTGTTGCAGCAAGTATTGCTCTTCATCTTCTGATAGCTGTTTTTTGGGGCCGAAATAGATTTTCGGTGCGCCGTGTGGGGCTTGCAAACTGGTGGCTAATACTTCGGAGCGAGTTAAAAAGCACCGATATACCAAACCCATGCTTTGCAGATTTTTAAGGGTATTTTCATACTCAGCCATGTGGTTTGACTGTCGGCGCACCGGGTTTTCCCATTGCAAACACAACCAGTGCAAATCTTCAAAAATTGCCGCTTCAAACTCAGGCTTACAGCGCGTGTGATCAATATCCTCGATGCGCAGGTGGAACTTTGCGCCCTGTTTCCTCGCCCATGAAAACGCAAATAGTGCACTGGCAGCGTGGCCTAAATGCAACAATCCGGTGGGAGATGGGGCAAAACGGGTGCTGTATTGGCTCATAAGCCTTTCATATTCCGATTTTAACTTGATGCGAATAGCAAATTTTACAATTTTGGGGACAGCAATGATTGCATAATCGGTATTCGTTCAAGGGGAGAGCCTTCAAAAAAACCAACACAGCTATTTTTGATTATATATTTGGGCGCATCTTGCGGCACGATCAGCAAGGATGGATGTTATGAACGCGATAACTCCTGCGGCCAAGGGCTGGCCTTGCCTGGTTCTAAATGCTGACTTTGTTCCTCTTAGCTATCAGCCCCTGTCCTTAATTCCCTGGCAGGATGCGATCAGGTCGGTTTTTTTGGACAAGGTGCAAACCATTGCCAGTTATGATCACTTTGTTCGTTCACCCAATGCCAGAATGAAACTACCGTCAGTGGTGGCGCTAAAGTCCTATGTGCGCCCAAAACAGCAAGTGGCCTTTACACGGTTTAATGTATTTTTGCGTGATGGTTTTTCCTGTGTGTATTGTGGTTCTGATTCTGATCTTACATTTGATCATCTTATCCCGCGCTCAAAGGGTGGAACCACTAATTGGGAGAATATTGTAACGGCCTGTTCGCCATGCAATTTGCGCAAAGGCGGAAAATTGCCACAAGTTTGCGGGATGATACCGAAAATAGCGCCACGTCGTCCCACATCATTTGAACTTCAGGCCATGGGCCGCAAGTTTCCTCCTAACTTCTTGCATCAAAGCTGGATGGATTATTTGTACTGGGATGTTGAGTTGGAAAAATAGGGTCAGGATCTGGCGCCCTGATCATGGGGAATTAGCCTTATTTATTTTACTAAACCCATATTTTTATTTGCTTCCGCGTCTTGGTCGATGTTTTCTCCGGGGGCCAGGCTTTTGTGATTTTGCCGCAGTTGTCGGCTTGTGACGGGGTGCAGAAACCGCTTGCTTTTCGGTGTTCTTTTTCTTCTTTGGCCGCCTCTTTTTACGTGCGGGGGGCTTGTTTGCGGGTGCAGTATTCTTGACTATCGGGGCCGCTTCAATGGTTTTGCTGCCTGCGGGCTGGTTTTGTTTTTCTATGGTTGTGCCGATTAGTTTTTCTATGCTTCGCAAAAAGGGGCGCTCTGATATATCACATAAGGAGATGGCAATTCCGCCTTTGCCGGCCCGGGCTGTACGCCCAATACGGTGCACATAGGTTTCAGCTATATTGGGAATTTCAAAATTGATTACGTGGCTGATATCATCAATATCGATGCCTCTGGCGGCAATGTCTGTTGCAACCAGCACATTTAACTGTGCTCCCTTGAATGCAGATAGGGTTTTTTCTCGTTGACGCTGGCTTTTATTGCCATGAATAGCCGCAGCCTTAATGCCTGCTTTTTCAAGATTTTGCACAACCTTGTTGGCGCCGTGCTTGGTTCGCGTAAATACAATGGCGCGACGGACATCCTCATCCGCAAGCAGGTTTATAAGCAGCTCCCGTTTTGCCGGTTTTTCAACCAAATAGACTTTCTGCGCAATGCGCTCAATGGGTCGTGATTGCGGGGCCACCGAGATTTCAACTGGGCTGGACAGAAAATCTGCCGCCAAAGCGCGGATTTGCTTTGGCATGGTGGCCGACAGCAGCAAGGTTTGGTGTTTGGGGGGCAATTGGCCAAGCAGACGGCGAATGGCAGGCATAAACCCAAGGTCGAGCATTTGGTCTGCTTCGTCCAGCACTACTGTTTTGGTTCGATCCAGACGAAATTTACGCGAGCTGATCAGGTCTTCCAGTCGGCCCGGTGTGGCAACAACAATATCAACTCCCTGACTCAAGGCTTTTATTTGTGGCCCCGGCTTTACCCCTCCGACAATTACGGCCACCTTGTGAGACAGCAACCGGCCATAGGTGCGGATACTGTCGGCAATCTGTGTTGCCAATTCACGGGTCGGAGCCAAAATCAGGGCATGACATGATTTAGGCCCGGGCCGTCCATGCATTTGCTCGTGCTGATGTAATAATGGCAGCACAAAGGCTGCGGTTTTACCGGTGCCGGTCTGGGCAATGCCAACTATATCCGCTCCATTTAGCATTGCGGGTATGACTTTGGCCTGAATGGGTGTCGGATGCTTGTATCCTTCTTCGGTAATTGCACGCAGCAAAAGACCATCAAGGCCAAGTTCAGAGAATTGTATCATAAAATTTCTTTCATATGGCAGTGAGCCTGAAATGCTCAGTGCCAGCGGCCCATTGTCACACTAATTGTTACAACTATGGGGGCAGATTGGTAGCTAAAGCCGTGATTTTACTTCTTTATAGGATTCAACTTTTACTTTGAGACTGTATGTTTTGGCAGTTCGGGTTTGTGTGTACTGCTTTGATGGGTTAGAAGCAAGGCTCGACCGTTTAGAAGATAAAATCAGGATATTTATATGGATCCGGAACCAAAAGGTGGCCCTGTTGCAGGTTCATCGCCAAAACAGCAAAACTGGATCCCGATACTGGCGCAATACTGGAAGCCGGATTTTGGGCGTAGCGTGCTTGAAATCATTATGACTTTAGTGCCATTTTTGCTGTTATGGGCGGCAGCGTGGGCATCGCTTTCAATTAGTTATTGGCTAACACTGGCGCTAAGCATACCGGCGGCGGGGTTTATGGTTCGTCTGTTTCTGATTCAACATGATTGCGGCCATGGCGCATTTTTCCAAAAACGAGCCTTTAACGATTGGGTCGGGCGATGTTTTGGAATTATTACCCTTACGCCTTATTATGTGTGGCGTCGCTCCCATGCCATGCATCACGCAACTTCCGGCAATCTGGACAAGCGTGGCATGGGTGATATCGAAGTTATGACTTTGAGCGAGTATCGAAAACTATCGCCACTGGGCCGTTTTGGCTATCGTTTATATCGACACCCTCTGGTTTTGTTTGGTATCGGGCCTGCCTATAATTTCTGGATTCGCCAGCGCCTGCCATTCGGATTTATGGGTGCTGGCTGGCGCTATTGGCTAAGCGCTATGGGAACTAATCTGGCGATCCTGATAGCTGCGGCGCTTTTGATCCGGTCAATCGGAATTGGCCCGTTCCTGCTAGTGCATATTCCAATTACTGCTGTGGCAACTTCGGTTGGTGTCTGGTTGTTTTATGTGCAGCACCAGTTTGAAAACACGTTTTGGAGTCGTGACAAGGAATGGGACTTGCAAAATGCGGCCCTGCTTGGAAGCTCCTATTATGATCTGCCTGGGGTTTTGCGCTGGTTTACTGCCAATATCGGCATTCATCATGTGCATCACCTAAACTCCAGAATCCCCTATTACCGGTTGCCGCAGGTATTGCGCGACCATCCAGAGTTGGCCGATATTCGGCGTATTACCTTGTGGACAAGCTTGCGCTCTATTCGTCTTGGCCTGTGGGACGAGGGCAAGCAAAAACTTATCCCATTTGCCGATGCATAACCTGTTTTACCGTCTGTTTGGCTGTTTTGACTTTGTAAATCAGGTAAAACCTGTATGATGACGCCTTAAAACAGGTGTCCCTCGTGCAAGATGAACTTGAAAATGCGGCAAGCAATCTATCCCAATGGTGGGACGATGCCGGGGTGGATATTGCTCCATTGTCCTCTGCCTTGCT
>JALSYJ010000342.1 GCA_027071965.1 Robiginitomaculum sp.
GAAAACGTCTGGGCATGGATGTTGTCAATATGGCTGTGCAGTCTTCATCCGTATCCAAGGGCGAAACCCTGATTGATACGGCTATGACCTTAAATGCCATGCGTCCGGACTTGCTGGTGGTTCGTCATGGCGCATCTGGAGCTACCGAACTGCTCAGCCAAAAGGTCGATTGCGCAGTAATTAACGCCGGAGACGGACAGCACGAACACCCGACACAAGCCCTGCTCGATGCCTTGTCCATTCGCCGGGCTTTAGGCTCGCTTGCCGGGCTTCGCATTGCCATTTGCGGCGATATTGCCCATTCAAGAGTGGCCAGGTCAAATGTGATCCTGTTAAACCTGCTGGGGGCCGAGGTGCGGCTTTGCGGCCCGCCAACCCTGTTACCTTCTGATGCCGATCGCTGGGGTGCCGAAGTGTTTCACAATATGGATGATGCCTTAAATGCCTGCGATGTGGTGATGATGCTGCGCCTGCAAACGGAACGCATGAACAGCGCCTTTATTCCATCTTCGCGCGAGTATTTCAGGTTTTACGGTCTGGACAGAACCCGCCTTGGCAAAGCCGCAAAAGGTGCTTTGGTAATGCATCCGGGGCCGATGAATCGCGGCGTGGAAATTGACAGCGACATTGCAGATGATCCCAAAATAAGCCTGATCACCGCACAGGTGGAAATGGGCGTTGCCGTACGCATGGCCGTGCTTGATATGCTGGCCGAAGCTAAAAATAAGGATACTCATGAGTGATATGCGCCCGATCTGTATTCAAAATGCCCAAATGGTTGATCCGGCCAGCGCTCGTGACGAAATTTGTGATGTCTGGCTAAAGGATGGGCTTATTGCAGCAATAGGCAATGATCTGGAGCCTTGTTCTGATACTTTGTGCGTTGATGCCGGCAATCTGGTGCTGGCTCCGGGATTGATTGACCTGAAAGTAAAAACCGGCGAACCGGGCTCTGAACATCGCGAAGACCTTAAAAGTGCATCCATGGCCGCCGCCGCAGGCGGTGTTACCACAATGGTCATTGCCCCCGATACCGATCCGGTTATTGACGATGCTGCTCTGGTTGAATTTATCGCCCGCTCCTCGCGCACAAAATCCATAGTAAATGTATTGCCTGCCGGAGCCTTGACCAAAGAGCTGCTTGGCGAACAAATAGCCGAAATTGGCCTTATGGCTGAAGCCGGAGCCGTCTTGTTTTCAAATGGTGATCAGGCAATTGCCAGCGCTGCTGTCATGCGCAAGGCTTTGGCCTATTCTGGTGCTTTTAATGCTCTGGTAAGTTGTCGCCCGGAAGATCCAAGCCTGGCCGCCAATGGTGTAATGCACGCTGGAGAGCTGTCCTCACGCATGGGGCTTGGCGGCATACCAATTGCTGCTGAAACTATCCATATTGCCCGCGATATTGCGCTGGCTGAACTGACGGGTGGCAGATTACTGATTGAACAAATATCCTCTGCTGCCGGGGTCGGTATGGTGCGCGAAGCCAAGGCAAAGGGACTGGACGTATCAGCCAGTGTCTCAGTACACCATTTGTGCCTGAATGAGCTGGATGTCGGCGGATATCGCACCTTTGCCTGCCTGTCGCCACCTTTGCGCTCTGAAAAAGATCGTCTTGGATTGATTGCAGGTGTGCTTGACGGAAGCATTGACGTGATCGTCTCAGGGCACGACCCGCGCCCTGCAGAAGAAAAACGTCTGCCCTTTGCCGAAAGTTCCGCCGGAGCCTGTGGCCTGGAAACCCTGCTTAGTGGTGCCTTGTCACTGGTGCATAATGCCAATGGCGACCTTATCACTGCCTTGCGCCCCTTAACCAGTTCTCCGGCAGAATTACTCGGAATTACCGCCGGAAAGATTGCCATTGGCGCGCCTGCAGATCTGATATTGATTGATCTGGACAAGCCATGGATTTGCGATGCGGACAAACTTCTGTCAAAGTCAAAAAACACCCCGTTTGACGGGCAAAGAATGCAAAGCTGCGCGGTGGCCACCTTGGTCGGGGGCCGGATCGTTTATGATGCAAACTCCCTGTTTGCTTAAGGAAGAGATATGATAACGGAATGGTTTGTCGCAATAATTGCCGGATATTTTCTAGGATCAATTCCCTTTGGCGTCCTGCTTGGCAGGATATTTGGCCTTGGCGATATCCGCAAAATCGGATCGGGCAATATCGGGGCAACCAATATGCTGCGCACCGGACGCAAGGATATTGCTTTGGCCACATTGGTGCTTGATGCAGGCAAGGCCGCTTTGGCCTATTGGCTGGCGGCACAGTTTTTTCCAAGCCCAATACCGTTAACCGCAATGTTTGCAGCCGTTGGCGCATTGATTGGTCATTGTTATCCGGTTTGGCTTGGCTTTCGTGGCGGCAAGGGTGTGGCTACATTTTTTGGTGGAATGTTTATTGCCTACTGGCCGCTTGGGCTGATTGTCGGAGTGATTTGGCTGATTGTGGCATTTTCCTTACGCATTTCCTCCCTTGCAGCCCTGATTGCTGTTAACAGCGCCCCGGTACTGGCCATGTCCGTTGGCCGTCCTGATCTGGCTGTATTCTTTGGGCTTATGGCCCTGATTATATCTGTTCGCCATATTGATAATATCCGTCGGCTGATGGCTGGAACTGAACCAAGATTTGGCCCCCGGAACAAAAAATGAATCCAGAACAGACACTGGATCATACAGAGCTTCGCAACTGGCTGCGCCTCAGCCGCACCACAGGGGTCGGCCCCGTCACATTTTACAATCTGATCGCCCGTTTTGGTTCAGCACAAAATGCGCTGGCGGAAATTCCCCGTCTGGCCCGGCGCGGTGGCCGCATCAAGGCGCTTAACATACCTGATATTGAACAGATTGATGCCGAGCTGGAGGCGCTGGATCAAATATCAGGGCGCATGCTGCCCGCATGTGATCCGGATTTTCCATACCTGCTGAGCAGAATTGACCCGCCGCCGCCGGTCATTTCCGTAATTGGACAAATATCCTGCCTGCAAAAACCGGCAATTGCCATGGTTGGCTCCAGAAATGCGTCGGCAATTGGTATGCGTTTTGCCAAGGACATGGCCCATGATCTTGGCAAAGCAGGAATGATTGTGGTTTCAGGGCTGGCCCGTGGTATTGACGGTGCCGCTCACAGTGGAGCACTGTCAACGGGCACCATAGCCGTAGTTGCGGGCGGGGTGGATCATATATATCCGCACCAACATGCCCAATTGCGACAAATGATACTCAAAGATGGTGCGATTATTTCTGAACGCAGGCTGGGCCATAAGGCCACTGCCCGGGATTTTCCCAGACGCAACCGAATTATTTCCGGGCTTGGTTTTGGTACTATTGTGATCGAAGCTGCAAAACGCTCAGGCTCATTGATTACTGCGCGCTATGCTCTTGAGCAAAACCGCGAAGTATTTGCTGCTCCCGGATCGCCACTGGATCCCAGAGCCGGCGGCGGCAATGCACTCATCAAGCAAGGAGCAACACTGATTGAAAATGCCGAAGACGTGATCAAGGCGTTTCAGCAAACTCCGCAATCTCATTTTACCGAAGACCCGCCGCAATATGAAAGTCAGGATATTGAATATGATGAACAGCAAATTGATGCGGCAAGAGAGAAAATATTACAATTATTGTCGCCTACCCCCATATGCCGCGATGAACTGGTGCGGGCCAGTGGCTATCCGGTAGCCATATGTTCTTCGGCGCTTGTTGAGCTTGAACTGGCAGGCCTTGCAAACTGTCAGCCCGGAGGAATGATAAGTAAGGCCGGTTTTTGAATAATACGCTGTTTGCTTATGAGTTGGTTTTGGCTTTTTGGGCAAAGCTTGTTGCCAATTCCATCATGTTGCCAATTTCCGGCAAGCCGGACTTATTGGCCATGATAGCCAATTGCGGCAAAATTTCCGCAAGATATTCGGCAGCATCCCTAGAGGTAACAATAGGCATTGATGAACTAATATCTGATCCAGCTTCATCTGATTCAGTTCTGGTATCAACTTGCTTTTGCATTGGACACTCCATTTTAGCGAATTTTAGCGAAAATACCCTTTTAACGGGTTTTTTCATAAATGCAAGATAGTTTTCATTGACAAATGGGCATATGCGCTTGCAGTTTCGCGCGCCTGCCGAAATGGGCATGGTGCATTACAGGAAAATCACATGAAGCTTGTTGTCGTTGAGTCCCCTGCCAAGGCAAAGACCATCAACAAATATCTGGGCAAGGATTATTATGTTCTGGCCAGTTTCGGCCATGTCCGGGATTTACCGGCCAAAGACGGTTCAGTGCGCCCTGATGATGATTTTGCAATGAGCTGGGAAATCGGCTCTCGATCCACCAAACACTTAAAAGCCATTGCCGATGCTACTAAGGACGCATCAGAATTGATTCTCGCCACTGACCCGGATCGCGAAGGTGAGGCAATTTCATGGCACTTGATCGAGGCGCTTAAAAAACGCCGGGCCTTGAAAAAGGATACTCCTGTCCGCCGGGTGGTTTTTAATGCAATTACCAAGAGCGCCATTTTAGAGGCCATGCAAAGCCCGCGCGATATTGATATGGAGCTGGTGGAAGCCTATCTGGCACGCCGGGCTTTGGATTATCTGGTTGGCTTTACCCTGTCGCCAGTTCTGTGGCGCAAATTACCAGGATCGCGCTCCGCAGGACGGGTACAATCCGTGGCATTGCGTCTGATATGCAGCCGTGAACTGGAGATCGAAAAATTCATCTCCGAAGAATACTGGTCAATACAGGCACAAGCCAATGTTGGCGATCACCCACCTTTTGAAACCAAGCTGGTTGCACTAAATGGCAAAAAGCTGACAAAAATGTCCTTGAGCAGCAAAGCCATGGCAGAAGCTGCCAGCAAAGATGTGCAAAGCGGTGATTTTGTCGTTAAAAGCGTTGAGGCCAAGCCAGCAAAACGCCATCCATCACCGCCGTTTATCACCTCAACCCTACAGCAAGAAGCCTCCCGCAAGCTGGGATTTGGCGCCTCGCAAACCATGCGTGCTGCACAGAGACTTTATGAGGGCATAAACATTGGCGGAGAAACCGTAGGTCTGATCACATATATGCGTACAGACTCAGTGCAAATGTCCCCCGAAGGGGTAATGTCCGCCCGTGAGGCCATCACCAAAAAATTTGGTGATGAATACGTGCCTGAAAAACCACGAAGCTATCGCTCAAAGGCCAAAAATGCCCAGGAAGCTCACGAAGCCATTCGCCCTACTTCATTCTTCAGGCACCCAGACAGCTTAAATTTAAGCGGTGATGAAAAGCGACTATACCAGTTGATCTGGAACCGGGCGGTAGCCAGTCAAATGCAAAGTGCCTCTCAGGAGCGAACCATTATTGAGCTTTCCAACCACAAGGCCGATTTGCGGGCGGTCGGAACTGTTACCTTGTTTCCCGGCTTTCTGGCACTTTATCAAGAAGGCCGTGATGACGCCAAAAACGAAACCGACAACCAACTGCCCAAAGTCAAAACCGGTGAAAAAACCAATATTTCCAACGTTAAGACTGAACAGCATTACACTCAGCCACCGCCACGCTTTACCGAAGCATCACTGGTAAAGGAAATGGAAAACCTTGGCATTGGCAGGCCCTCCACCTATGCCTCAATTTTGCAGGTTCTACAGGATCGCGGCTATGTGGCACTGGAAAAGAAGCGCTTTATCCCTGATGATAAGGGCCGCATTGTTGTAGCATTCCTGGAAAACTTTTTTGCCCGCTATGTGCAATATGATTTTACCGCTGATCTGGAACAGCAATTAGATGCGGTGGCTGAGGGTGATCTGAACTGGAAAAAACTGCTGGCTGATTTTTGGAGTGAGTTTTCCGCTGCAGTTTCTGATATCGCTGATTTGCGCATTACCCATGTGCTGGATGCGCTTGATGAAGCTCTGGAGCCACATTTATTTCCCCGCGCCGAAGGTGAGCCTGATCCGCGCAAATGCCCGTCCTGCGACAATGGCAGGCTCGGCCTGAAACTCAGCCGTTATGGTGCATTTATCGGATGTTCAAACTATCCGGAATGTAAATTTACAAAAAAAATGTCGAGCAATGGCGAAGACCCTCAGACGGTAACCCAAGACGAAAGTTTAGGTACTGATCCTGATAGCGGGTTGGAGGTTTTCTTGAAAAACGGACGTTTTGGCCCCTATGTGCAGTTGGGAGAGGACAAAAAGCCAAAACGCGGCAGTATTCCCAAATCATGGCTGCACGAGCAAATGGATCTGGAGCGCGCGCTAAAATTACTCAATCTGCCAAGAGAAGTAGGCCCCCATCCTGAGGACGGCAATATGATCACGGCGGCCATTGGTCGTTATGGGCCATATGTGCATCATGAAAAAACCTATGCCAGTCTGCCCTCGGTTGAAGACGTATTTGAAGTTGGATTAAACCGCGCCGTGGATTTACTGGCTGAAAAACGCTCCAAGCGCGGCGGGCGGGCCAGCGCCAAAGTATTAAAAGAGCTGGGTGATCACCCTGACAGTGGCAAGCCTATGCAAGTGCTTGATGGCCGCTATGGACCATATATAAAACATGAAAAAACCAATGCCACCTTGCCTCGTGGTACGGATCCGCAAAGTGTGACCGCTGAACAGGCCATTGAGTGGATTGCAGCAAAACTTGCCAAGACTAACAAGAAG
>JALSYJ010000343.1 GCA_027071965.1 Robiginitomaculum sp.
CTGTTTCTGGGGCTTGGCGGCACATTTGCCTTTTTGCCAGTATGGTATGAGGGCCGGGGTCTGGACGGGCAATGGATCGGCTATGCCTTGGGTGCCGGAGCTGTTGCCCGTTTCTTTGCCGGGCCATTGGTGGCGGCCAAGGCCGGTCATCCTTCACATATTCCCCGGATTTTACAAATCGCGTCTTTGGTGGCACTGGCGGTTTTTATTGCTCATATTCCTTTTCGTGATCCGTTGATCTTTGTGGCTCTGGGTTTGGTGCTGGGTACAGCCTATGCTCCATTGATCCCTCTTACCGATGCCCTGACCATGGCGCTGGAGCGTCGCAAGATAGCTCAATATGGCCCGGTTAGAAGCGCAGGTTCCGCAGCCTTTATAATCGGCACAATGGGTTGTGGCTGGCTGATTGCCAAATATGGCAGTGAAATGCTGTTGTTTTGGGCAATAGCGGCCGGCCTGTTATTGGCAATGAGTGCCAGATTACTGCCACAGGTAAAAGAAGATACCGCATCATTGGAACCAGATCGCGCCCGGAGGCGGCTGGGTGATGCCTTATTGTTCTGTGCGCGCCCGGATGTTGCAACCGCTTTACTGGTGACATTTCTAATACAAGCCAGTCACGCATTCTTTTATGGGTTTAGCGCTTTGTTGTGGTCTGCTGCTGGTTTTTCCGGCCTGCTGATAGGAGCCTTGTTCGCATGGGGTGTGTTCTTTGAGGTGCTTATTTTTAATGTTTCGCCATGGTTTAGAAAGCTGGCCAGTCCGCAGGTGTTGTTGTTGATCGGCGGCTCGGCGGCTCTGGTTCGCTGGCTTGCCCTGTCAACAGAGCCAGCACTTGGGTCTCTGATTGGTTGGCAGGTATTGCACGGTTTTTCTGCGGCAATGACAAATCTGGGCATGATGAGCTATTTGCAAAAGCATACGCCTGAGCGACTGGTTGCTGGGGCGCAGGCGGTTAATTCCTCTCTTACTGCCGGGCTTTCCTTTGGTGTAGGCTTTGCCATATCCGGCATTTTGTATCAGCATAGCGGTGCTGATGGCTATCTGGTGGCAGCAGCAGTGGCGGCGCTTGGCGTGCTGATTTGTCTGGGGCTTGTCTATTTTAGACGCGGATAGCCCCATAATTTTGAGTGTTGGGGCATAATGTGGGCGCCGGAGTATTGCAGGCCATGTGGCCGGTCTGCTTTTAACAGCAGGGGGCCATCAAGATCCACCAGTGTTGCTTTTCCGGCCACCAATAATGCTGGCAGCATGGAAAGCGATGTGGAAACCATGCATCCAACCATGATTTTCAAACCCAGCAGTTTTGCCTGTTCACATAATCGCAGCGCTTCGGTTAGTCCGCCGGTTTTATCGAGCTTGATATTTATCATCTGATACTTACGGGCAATATTTGGCAGATCAGAGCAGGTATGCAGGCTTTCATCGGCACATAAATCGAATCTGGTGTTTATGTGCTGCAAATCCTGATCGTCTTTGGCAGGCAAGGGCTGTTCTATTGCTGCAATGGGCAGATCATCAATCTGATCGCACAGGGCTTGCAGGGAGTGCATATCAAATCCCTCATTGCCGTCCAGAATGAATTTTGCATCAGGCCGCGCTGCGTATATGGCTCTGATCCGTGATATGTCTTCCTTGTTTCCGGCAAGTTTGACTTTCAGTAATGGATAGTCGGAAAGCTCACTTGCTGCTTTTGCCATTTGCTGCGCAGTGGCAAGTGACAGGGTACAGGCGGTAATCATTTTTGTCGGCGGCTCCATGTTAGCCAGCTCCGATACCGGTTTTTGCAAAATCTGGGCTTTGAGGTCCCAAAGGGCGCAATCAATGGCATTGCGCGCGGCACCTGCGGGCAGGATGTCTTGTAATTGCTTGCGGCTAAAAGCGGTTTGCAAGGGTTCTTTTATGGAGTTTATTTGCTCGCTTACACTTTTGATGCTTTCATTATATCTGGCATAGGGCACGCATTCACCATGGCCGGTATGGCCATTTGCATGCAGGCGAACCTCAATAAGTTCAGCAACTGATTTTTGTCCGCGGGCAATACGGAACTGCCCGGCAATTGGCCAGTTTTGGCTTTCAATATCAAGATCAATTGCTATGCTCATTTTGCCTCAAGTCCTGGCTTGTTGTTTACAGCCTCTTTCGCCGGGTTAGAAAGAGCGATAGAAAAGGAAATTACAAGGGCTGAAATGCAATTGCACATAGAAATATCCGGTGAAAAGACAATTGTCGCGCCTTCTGGGGACTGGCTGATCGGTGATCTTGTGCAAGTCGAGCGCAAATTACAGGAATTGCAAGCGAACATCCGGGCTGAACAAGTGGTATTTGATCTTTCCGGCTTGCAAAAAATTGACATGGCCGGAGCCTTTGTGCTGTCGCAACTGGTGCGCTCTTCAGCTTCGCCTGATGCTGATCATCACTTTACAGGCACTCACCCCTATGCCCGGGAGTTAATGCAGCTTGCCCATCAAAACTCCAATATTTGCCTGATCCCGCCTCCAAAGCCGCATCTTATTGATGTCCTGGCCAGAATTGGACAGGCCGCAGAAGATATCTGGAAAGATTTCGTAGGAACTATGGCTTTTGCCGGGCGCCTGTTCCAGACCTTATTTAACAGCATATTACGACCATCACGTCTGCGCTGGCCCTCAATTATTGCGCAAGCCGAAGAGGTCGGCGTAAATGCTTTGCCGATTGTTGCCTTATTGTCTTTTTTTATGGGCGCGGTTCTGGCTTTTTTAAGCGCCAACCTATTATCCAGCCTTGGGGTTTCATTATTTACCGTTGATCTGGTGGGGGTGGCGGTTTTGAGGGAATTTGCGGTTGTGGTTACGGCTGTTATTATTGCCGGGCGTTCCAATTCTGCATTTACGGCGCAAATTGGCTCGATGAAAATGCAGCAGGAAATTGACGCGATGAAGGTGCTGGGCATTGATCCATTTGAGGCATTGGTGATTCCGCGTGTGCTGGCTTGTGTGTTGACCATACCGCTTTTGGTATTTGCTGCCATGATTACAGGACTGCTGGGCGGCGGGCTGGTTACACTGATCGAGCTTGAGATCAGTCCGACCCTGTTTATTTCCAGAATGCACGAAGTGGTGGCGATCAATCATTTTTGGGTCGGAATGTCAAAGGCTCCGGTATTTGCCTTAATCATTGCACTGATTGGCTGCCGTCAGGGTTTGCTGGTTGGGGGCGATGTTGAATCTCTTGGCCGTAGAACCACCATATCAGTGGTGCAGGCATTGTTTTCGGTAATTCTGGTCGATGCTATTTTTGCAATGGTTTATATGGAATTGAACATATGAGTCCTGAGACAATCATTGAAGTAAAAAACTTGCGCAATGCTTTTGGTGATCATGTGGTGCATGATGGTCTGGATCTTGTCGTTTTGCGTGGCGAGGTTTTGGGGCTTGTGGGAGGTTCTGGAACCGGCAAATCGGTATTGATGAACACTATTTTGGGTTTGCGAAAGCCGCAAGGCGGCCAAATTAGCGTATTGGGATCAGACATTACCAGCGCCAGTTCCCGTGATATTGTTGCCCTGTCGAAAAACTGGGGAGTATTATTTCAAAATGGTGCCCTGTTTTCATCACTTAGTGTTCGTGAAAATGTCAAGGCGCCAATGCGTGAGCATACCAGTCTTTCCAATTCCATGATGAATGAATTGGCGGATTTACGCATTTCGCTGGCGGGTCTTGAACCTGAGGCCGGGGCTCTGTTTCCCTCGGAATTATCCGGAGGCATGCGCAAGCGGGCGGCATTGGCCCGGGCTTTAGCCCTTGATCCGCAGATTTTGTTTCTTGATGAACCAACAGCAGGGCTTGACCCGATCGGGGCAGCATCGTTTGATGACTTGATTTTGGAGTTGAAAAACAAGCTGGGATTGACGGTTTTTATGGTCACCCATGATCTGGACAGCTTGTATACTATTTGTGATCGGATTGCGGTGCTGGCAGAAAAGAAAATGGAAATCGTAGCCCCGATTGCCGAGTTGTTGCAATCTGCTCACCCTTGGGTTCATGCTTATTTTCACGGGCCAAGGGGTCGCGCGGCGGCAGGAGGAAAATAATGGAGTCAGAATCCAGATATGCGGTGGTTGGCGCTTTTATTTTTGCTATTTTTGCCGCAGCAATCGTTTTTGTTATTTGGCTGGGGCAAGTGAGCTTTGATACTGAGTATTCCGAATATCAGGTGGTGTTCAAGGGGCCGGTGCGCGGATTGTCACAATCAGGAGAGGTGCGCTTTAACGGTATCAAGGTAGGTGAAGTAAATCATCTTGCTCTTGATCCTGATGATCCTAACATTGTGCTGGCACGAATTAGAATTTTGGCGCAAACCCCGATCAAGGAGGACAGTTACGCGCAATTGGAACCACAAGGTATAACCGGCCTTTCATACATACAGATATATGGCGGCAGCACAAACAGCAAAAAGCTAACCAGAATGCCAGGAGATGTTTATGCAAAAATCCCGGCAAAGACGGCGCAGATTGATGGTCTGGTCGCAGGTGGAGAAGACTTGATATTGTCGGCAAATACGGCTTTGGTGCGGATAAATGCCTTATTAAGCACGAAAAACATTGAAGAATTTTCCAAAACCCTTGCCAATATCCAATCCATATCCTCCCAATTGTCCGAGGAGGGTAGCCTTGCCACTGATCTTGGTGAAGCCTTGCGGGCAACGGCCAGTGCTGCACAGGAAATTGAAAACACGGCGCGCAGCTTTTCTGAGCTGGGTAAATCAGGAAACAGGCTGATTGCAGAAGATGCCAAAGGGATGATTGCGCAAATTGAAACGGCAGCAGCAGAATTACAAGCCACTTCCAAGCAGGCAGGTGAGCTGATCGCTCAGGTTTCTGATCCGCTTGACAGGTTTTCCGATGAGGGTGTGAGCGAGATCATTCTGGCTTTGCGAGATATGCGAGCGGTCTTGCAATCCATGGAACGGGTGATTGAGGAGGTGGATCGTGATCCGCTGGAATTCATGGCCGGTGAGCCCATAACCGAAGTGGAGGTACCGCGATGAAAACTTTTGTGGTTAAAACATATCTGGTGCTGGCAGGCTTGTTTTTGTTGTCTGGGTGTATTTCTCTGATCCCTGAAGCTGGGCCGGGGCCGGATATTTATCGCCTGTCTTCCGTGCCAGAACATAAAGGTGCAAAAACTGGCGGTGCTGTTGTGTTATTGCCGGTGGTGCAGGCTCCAAAGGAGCTGAGAAACAATCGGGTGGCTTTGATATTGCAGCCACAAACCATTTCATATGCGGCCAATGCCAGATGGGCTGCTGCAACTCCTGAAATGTTGCAATTATTGCTGGCAGACACTTTTCGCGAGCGCAATTTTATGCAGGTTGTTCTGCCTGCTGATGGTTTGGATGCGCCAATAGAGGTGCGGGTCAGCTTGCAAAACTTTGAGGCATATTACGATCAGGGCAAGGCTGCGCCGCCGCTGGCTCGGGTGGGTTTTCGGGTGCAGTTGATTGATCGTGTATCCAGAACCCTGCTGGGCGAGCAGAAGTTTGTTGCAAGTGCAAGATCAAAGGATGTTCGCCTTGGCTCCATTGTCGCTGCCATAGATGAGGCAACTCATAATACGGCGAGCAAAATCAGTCACTGGGTAATGACGTCTGCTATATCTTCGTCTGCTATGTCTGCTCAATGAGCGCCGCTTCCAACAGCAAATAGGCCGGGCCATCACCTGTGCGCAGGTGGGTTTCCACATGCAACTGATTGCCAAGTTTTGCCGCTTTGTCCACTTTTCCCCGCAATTCGGCAATGAAGTCCTGCGCATCTTGTTTTAAGCCGGGATCTTGCTCAAACAGCTTGTTTAACTGGTTTATGGCGTCATCAGCATCAACACGAACCACATCGGCCATGGTTCGGTGTCCGTTGGAAATTCTTGCCAGTGCTGCCGCTCGATAACTGGTGGCATCAAACAGGGTGTCAGGCTGAATTTCCAGCCTGCGCAGTGCCTGCACCAGACGATCAACCGACCCTGTTAAATCAGTATCGGCACCAGATTGTTCTGAGGATGCGGAAGCTGGCATATCAATTCGGGACAATACATCTTTCCAGTGCCAGCCTTCCTTTTTTGTAGCAGACCCCGCCGGGCGGTTTTCTTCCTCAGGTTTTGCCGGATTCTCCAATATTTCCTCCGGCGCTGCTGATTTGGAGGCTTGTTGTATTTCCTCGGATTGCTTGGGGGAGGTTTTTTCAATTACCGTCTCTGGTTCTGTTGAGCTTGCTTCAAGATTTTCTGCAACAGGTGTATCTGCTTGTGTTCTGGCCCGTAAGTCCAGCGGGTTTGGCAATTCGATATCTGGTGCCTTTGGCGAGGCCGTGGCACCCATTTTTAACATAAAATCAGACAAGAGTTCATAATTATGCCGGATGCGTCCCTGAAATGCCTCGTCAATGCTGCGCGCTTCATCGGCTGCCTGCAAGGAAGCCTCATTTAATTGCTGTAGTCGTTTGCGCAAAATTGCCTCCACTTGCTGGGAACTGGCATCAGCGGCTTCGGGAAGCGATTGTAAGCGCTCATCAAGAGCATTTGTGGCTTCTTGCAGTTTTTCCAATGTTTTATCTGCCCATGATGATGCGGTAAAACTGGCCT
>JALSYJ010000344.1 GCA_027071965.1 Robiginitomaculum sp.
GTTTGCACTTTGCTCATGTATCGCCTTTTTTGAGCTTAAACTCCGCCTGTTGCAGGCTTTGCGGGTCACCAACATGCATCCAAAACCCCTGTAATTCCAGCCCAAACAAACCATCATTTGCCAATGCTTGATCCCAAAACAAATTGGTTGAAAACTTTTGCTCATTAAAACCCTGCATCAATACCGGGTCAAAAATTTGAACCCCGGCATAGTACCAATTGCTGCTTTCGCCAGCTTGCAAACGCCGCAAGCGCCCGCTCTTATCCATTTGAAAATCACCTGGACTGTCAAGTCCTAAGCTATGCTGCTTTTTGGCCAGCAGTAAAACCGCCTGCGCATCAGGAGTTTCGGCCATTTTCCTGGCAAGATCATCCAATGCGTGGCGGTGTCCTGTCCATACCGCATCAACATTCATGACAAAAAAGGGTTCTGATCCAAGATGTCTGGCCGCTTTTAGCAGTCCGCCTCCGGTTTCCAGCAATTGCTCCCGTTCATCAGAAATACAGATTTGCGGCCCGCGATTGCGCTGTTGCAAATGTGTCTCCAGCCTGTCAGCAAAATGATGAACATTGACCACCACCTGCCCGATACCCGCTTCTTCCAGCCTGTCCAACTGATGATCAATAAGTGTTTTTCCAGCCAGCTCCACCAGCGCTTTTGGCCGATCATTGGTAAGCGGGCGCATTCGCGAGCCTAATCCGGCTGCGGCTATCATGGCTTTTGTTGGTTTATTCATGAACTGATACCGGTTTTGCATGTGCCAAAATCGGCTTTAGTATATCTGCCACCGGTTGTAATTCAGCAGTTTGCAGATTTTGCATAAAGTGCGCCTCCACTCGCGGCAATAATTCCAGATAATGCAATTTGCCGTCACGGCGAGCAAGGCGCACAAATATCCCAAGGATTTTTGCCGCCCGCTGCGCACCTAATATGCGGTAGGCTCTTAAAAACCCAACCCGATCATGCAGTTTTGCCGACTCCATGAACAAGTCAATCATTGGCTGCTCAAGCTCAAATGCCACGTCGCGGCGGGCATCTTGCAGCAGGCTGACAAGATCATAGGCCGGATGGCCAAGCAATGCGTCCTGAAAGTCAAGCAGACCAACTTTGGCGGCACCATCACGCTTGGGAAGCCAGATAAGGTTTTGCGCGTGAAAATCCCGCAATACCAGAACTGCAGGGTCATTGATTAGAGGGCTTAACACTTGTTGCCAGGCACTTTTTAATTGCGCACGGGTCTTATTATTTGGACTAATGCCCAAAAAGGGCAGATACCATTGATCAAGAAGTCTGGTTTCCGCTATCAGCGCTTGCAGGTCATAAGACTGCACGTGCCATTGGCAATCCTGAAACTTAAAATTATTGCCAAAACTGGCTCTGGCAAGGGCCGCAAGAGTTAATACCGCCGCCTCATATAGTGTGGCCTCCTTGTCCGGATGGGTTTGAAGTACATCATAGAACAAGTCTTCACCCAGATCCTCCAGCAAGATCAGCCCGGCCTGCACATTACAGGTTAAAATCCGTGGGGCAGAAAACCCCCGCATTGTAAGTTCATTGGCAATACCGACAAATGCGCTGCAATCATTTCCGGCGAGCCTGGCCTCTGCGTTATATCCCATTGCCGCACGCTCTGAGCTATTGGCACCAGCAGGACAAATATCCATGTCGAGTGCAGTTGTCGCCTGCATTAGCATTGCGGTTTTACCTTCCATATGCAGGCGAAAATAACAGCGGGTCGAGGCATCTTGCGCTAAAGGAACAATCCTAGCTGTGCCCCAATTGGCGTTCTTGATGAATTGTTTGGCTTCGGAGGAAATATCATTGTTCATCAAAACGCTCTTTCCACTGAACCCCAATCGGGCGTAAAACAACTTTTCGACCCTTTGGTGTTTTTTCAATACAAATGTCCAAACGGTTTTCAGGCGCCATCTGTCCCATGCGATCAGGCCATTCCACAAGGGTTATGGCATGTTCAAAAGCCTCCTCCAGCCCCAGCGCAAATACTTCTGCCGGCTCTTCCAGCCGATACAGATCCGCGTGCCATATCTGGCACTTTGGCCCATCCCACACATGGATGAGATTATATGTGGGGCTGGAAACATCAGTGTTTTCACCGATAATGGCCTGAATAATGCCTCTGGCCAAAGTGGTTTTGCCGGCTCCTAAATCAGCGATTAGAAACACCACGTCCTGCGGGCGCAATATTTTTGACAGCCGACCCCCAAAGGCAAGCACCTCCTTAGGGCTTGCCAGAAGGCTTTCGATTTGAATTTTGCGTACTGTGTTCATTCATTTCTCTGTTAGCACTTGATCTTGTCAGGGAACCAGATAAATCCCTATAAGCAAAACAAAACGTAAGGAACAGGCGAACAAATGGCCAGAATTATCTTCATCGAAAACGATGGCACCCGCCATGAAGTTGATGCCAGCAATGGTGTTTCTATAATGGAAGCGGCAGTTAATAATATGGTGCCGGGAATTGATGCTGACTGTGGAGGGGCCTGCGCCTGTGCCACATGTCATGTGTATATTGATGAAAACTGGGTGGAAAAAACCGGAGCTGCCGACAGCATGGAAGAATCCATGCTTGATTTTGCATCTGATATGCAGGGCAATTCGCGGCTGTCCTGCCAGATCAGCGTTTCAGACGATCTGGATGGCCTGATAGTGCGTTTGCCCCGTTCGCAAGGATAATTCCTGTTAAATTCCGGTTCTGCAAAACTGCCTATGTAGGTCTTGGGTTTGCTGCATTTATCAGCCGCAAAACCCGTCCTCAAGTAGCCGCTAGGCGATAGGACATTAAAAGACTCCTCAAGTAGCGAAGCGGTAGGACAGATAAGACTCCTCAAGTAGCGAAGCGGTAGGAGAAATAAAGACTCCTCAAGTAGCCGCTAGGCGATAGGACACAAAAACCTTCCCACTTTTGCTAAAAATGCTTGTCTTTATCTGTCGCATTTTTGAACCGCAAAACCCGTCCTCAAGTAGCCGCTAGGCGATAGGACACAAGAGAGAGCTTCCCGCTTTTGCTAAAAATGCTTGTCTTTATCTGTCGCATTTTTGAACCGCAAAACCCGTCCTCAAGTAGCCGCTAGGCGGTAGGACACAAGAGAGAGCTTCCCACTTTTGCTAAAAATGCTCTAGTTTAATTTTTTCGGATTACCGGGGGTGAAAATCTTGGGCAATGGCTGTGCCGGAATGCCTTCTTCTTTTAGTTCATGGGCCTGTTTTGGGCTAACTTCGCCATAAATTGGTTTTTCAGGGGTCTCTCCCAAATGCATTGAGCGCGCTTCTTCGGCAAATTTTTCACCCACATATTTATGGGTTGAGCGAATATTTTCACGCACCTTTCCGGCAAATTCTGCAAGCAATTGTTCTGGTGAATTTTCAGTATCTGTTTTTTTGCCGCCCTGAACTGCCGGAGCCATGATTTGCTTGCGGATATTGTCATCTTCACAAAAAGGACAGTGTACCAGTTTTTGCCTGTTCTGGGTTTCAAAATCTTCCGAAGAAGAAAACCAGGCTTCAAACTCGTGCGAAGAGCCACAAACAAGTGCATAACGGATCATGGGCCTGTAAACTCCCGCACCTGTTGCAGAGCCGGTAGACGCTGACGGCATTTTGCAACCATGTCCATATTCATATCTGTAACCAGAATATCCGGTTCATCATGATCCAGACAAGCCACAATCCCCCCCCACGGGTCAATAATCATTGAGTGGCCCCATGTTCTTCTGCCATCTTCGTGCAGTCCTCCTTGAGCCGGAGCAATAATCCATGTGGCATTTTCAATGGCTCTGGCCGCAAGCAGCGTCTGCCAATGGGCCTTGCCCGTCACCCGGGTAAAGGCAGCAGGAACAGTCATAACTTGCGCCCCGGCAACAGCCAGCCGCCGGTATAGATCAGCAAAGCGCAAATCATAACAAATACTCATGCCAAGTTTGAACCGGCCAATATCGGCAAGCACAGCCCGGTCTCCAGCCCGTATATGCGCACTTTCAGACCATTGTTCCTTATTGGAAACCTGTACATCAAATAAATGTATCTTGTCATAGCGGGCGGTGATTTGTCCTGAAGGTGAAATTAAAAAGCTCCTGTTGGCAGCTTTGGCCGGTGCCACCTGAACCAGTAAGGAGCCAATAAGCAAATGAATACGCAAGTTCTTTGCCAGCTTGCGAAATCCCTGCAGACATAAATCATCGCTTTCAGGTTTTACCTGTTCAAGCATTTTTTTGGGATCCATCTGCACCAAAGAGGTGGCTTCCGGTGTCGCTATGAAATCGGCTCCTGACTTGTGGGCGCGACGTATCAAGCCTTCTGCCTGCTCCATGTTTTGCGCAGGACAGGTTGTGGATCGCATTTGAATTGCTGCGGCGCGAATAATGCTCATAAGTTCTGATCAGCCCTGCAATAAAGCATCCAGCTTACCTTGAGCCTCAAGCGCTAGCAATTGGTCACAACCTCCCACATGAATATCGGCAATAAAAATTTGTGGAAAGGTTCTATTCCCGTTTGAGCGTTGAATCATTTCTGCTTTTTTAGCAGCATTTGATCCAGCAGCAATTTCATGAATTCTGGCGTTCTTTTGCCGCAAGAGTTTTAATGCTCTGGTGCAATAGAGGCAAAAATCAGTGGTATAGACGGTAACGGGTCTCATAAGTCAAAATCCCAAGACAGGCCATAATGCGCGCTGCCTTATGTAGCTGGTTCATCGAGTTTTACAACACGGGCCAGCGTAATTGCATCAACAGTTTTGACCCCGGCAGCTAACAGGGTTTTTGCACAAGAATTTAATGTGGCTCCGGAAGTATATACATCATCAATCAGAACAATATGCTTATCCTGCATATTGTGGTGCATACGATCAGGAATACGAAATGCATTTTTGACATTGTTAATGCGCCTGCTGGTGGATAAAACGCCCTGAATTGGCGTGTTGCGGTGCCGTATCAACCACATGGGTTCATTGGGTAAATGGCATAGATCGGCAAGGGTCTGGGCTAAAAGTGCTGATTGGTTGAACTTGCGCTGCATCCGGCGACGGGTATGCAGAGGCACTGGAACCAATATGGCAGGTGCCTGTAAAATTTCCTTTGCAGCGGCATGCATCCAACTGGCAAAGGCATGTAAACTTTCCATGTGACCGCCATATTTGAAATTCAGGATTAAATCCCGCGAGGCATCATTATAGATCAAAGCCGACCGTAGCCTGCCAATGAGCGGCCTGCTGATCTCACAGGCCCCACAATAGATATCGGTTAACAGGGTCTGTGGTAAGGGACGTCCGCAACTTGTACACAAGGAGCCACTTATAAAATGCAAATCCTGCCAAAGCTGTGGCGGCAGGGCCCCGGCGCTGGACACCACATCAGGCTTTAGTGCCGAGGTGGCAGGTAGCGCTAAATCAAGCAGTCGGCTGGTCATTTGCTTTAGCATGGAATACATCTTTGCATGCTGATCCTTATGTGGCGAGCCGATTCATGAATACCCCACCGCAATTATTTGATTCAAGCCGTATTCAAAAAAACCGTAAGCGAGCCAGAACACGTTTCGCTCATCATGATTTTCTGCACAAGCGAATTTGGAAGGATATGATTGAACGCACTTCGCTGATAAAGCGCAAATTTACAGATCCTCTGGTGGTAGGCGAGCTTATTCCTGATATTTCGGGTTCCGCAGCAGATAACTGGCAGCAAACAAATTTCTTGCAGCCCGATATTCGTGAACTTGATCTGCTATTATCCTTCCTGCAATTGCATGTAACCAATGATGTGCCCGGCGAATTGCTTCGTATGCGCAAAAGCCTGCGCCCGGACGGGGTGTTTTTGGGCACCTTGTTCGGTGGTTATACCTTGGACGCTCTACGCAGCAGCCTGTTTGCGGCCGAGTGCGAACTTAATCAGGGGGCTGCCAGCCGGATTGCGCCATTTATTGATGTAAGAACTCTGGGCTCTTTAGCGCAAACAGCCGGGTTTGCCCTGCCGGTAATTGATGTGGACACAATCACGGTTCGCTATAAATCCTTATGGGAATTGTTGCATGATTTACGCTATATGGGCGAGGCGAACCCGATGATCGGGCCGTTACGGCCCTTATCGCGGCCTGTTATTTCTCGTGCGCAAGACATTTATCAGGAGAAATTTGCCGATTCTGACGGCCTGCTGCCTGCCAGATTTGATATTCTTCATATTTGCGGGTGGTCGCCACACGAAAGCCAGCAAAAACCCCTGGCCCCTGGTGCCGGAGAAATGTTCTTGGGCGATGCTTTTAGCAAAATCAGGTAAACGCTCTGTCAGGCGCCGGTAATAGCCTCGTTTGCAGCTTGCATTTTTGAAACACCAATTTCAGAAAAGGCGGTAACTGCCACTAAAATCACCAAAAATACCAATGCCATAATCAAACCATATTCTAAAGAAGAACTACCCCGCTCACAGCTCATATAGCGTTTTATCAGCATTTGGAATCTTGGTACCATTTTCATCTGCGTAACCTGTCCCTTATTTCTGCTGCCAGCGGAATATCTGCCGGGGGCATGGCAAAGGTGTGGATATTGTCCGGATTTACCCATTTTAATAC
>JALSYJ010000345.1 GCA_027071965.1 Robiginitomaculum sp.
TGCGCATCAGCACCGCGCTGTCCATGGCTGCAGGCCGCTTGAGCCGCGCCGAAAAAGGCCTGACCCCGATAGCAGAAGAACCAGAAACACAGCAAAACCACACCGACGACGAACAGGCAGTATTAGAGCTTGAACGATTACTGGGCCAGTGGCGGGTAGATGAAGGATAGCCCGAACCATTTGCACCGTAAAAATGCATATATTCATTGCTTTTTATAAATTTTAATGATTTTATGCCATATATGCTCAAATTATGCATAATTTGCGTAGAACTTGCAGGAACCTATAATTATGTTGCTTGAATTTACCGTTGGTAATTTCCGCTCTTTTGCCGAAGAGCAAACCTTCTCTATGCTTCCCTTAAAAGGGGCCTCAAACACCCATCAAACGGGATGTAAGTATTATCCTGAAGTTATGAAAACGGCTGCGATTTATGGCGCTAACGGAGCTGGAAAAAGTAATTTGGTGAACGCTATTGCCGAGTTCAGGGACATCGTACTCTCGTCAGGTCAATACAGTTCAACACAAACATTATCCTATCAACCATTTCTATACGATTCTAAGTTGCGGCAAGTTGCGACAAAGTTTGAAATGCTATTTTCAATTGGAGATAGGATTTGGCGCTACGGATTTTGTTACACGCCTGAACATATTGAAAATGAATGGTTATTCTGCAGAACCTCTTCAACCAACCGGGAAAGCCGAGTGTTCGAGAGACGCTTCCAAGAAGGAAAATACACAATCTCAACATCCGATGCGCTTAATTCACAAAAACAATTATTAGCTAAACGCACGAATTCAAACCAGCTTTTTCTCTCCAAACTTGACCAGTTTAATGACAAAAAAACAAAAAATATCTTTCACTGGGTTGCCTTCGGATTAAGACCAATAGGTAACCCAGACGGTTTTCCCGCCGCAATAACTGCCGATTATTGCGCTAACCCGGCAACCCGCAAAGCCGTTATTCAATTTCTAAATTCAGTCGGTGTTAGGGTGCAAGACATCTTAATTGAAAAGGAAGAAACAGAGTTGAAGAGAAAGGATACACTTGATAAAATTTTCTTCAAAGCTGGCGGAGAGCCAATTTTAGCCCATGTTGGGGATGATCAGGTAACAAGTTATTCAGTTCAATTTGTAAATCTGGATCGCAATAGCAAACAAATTCCGATTGATTTTAAAGAAGAATCATCTGGTACGAAAAATTTGTTTGCTCTGGCAGCCGCTATTATAGATTCTTGCTCCCATGGCTTCACCTTGATTGTTGATGAATTGAATCAATCTTTTCATAATGCCGCGCTTAGGCAAATTATCAAGATATTCAAAAATCCAGAAGCTAACCCAAGTCGCGCCCAACTAATTTTTACGTCTCATGACACCAATTTAATGAATTCTCTGGAACGAGATGAATTGTGGCTTACTGAGAAGAAAGAAGATGGTGCTACTGAGTTATTTGCATTGTCTGATTTTGCCCCGATAAAAAAAGGCGGTGCACGCAGAGAAGGCTCGTTTGGCAAACAATACTTAGAAGGAAGATATGGTGCTTTGCCAGAAACTGATATGATAGAGTCAATTCGAAGCTTGAAACTGGGTAAACAGGCAAGCGAATAATGACACAAAGAGGGCGGAAAAAAAGGCAAGCCAAACAGCCTAAGCCATTATTAGTTGTCCTGTGTGAAGATAGTGAGGGAACAGCTCGATATCTAAAAGATAATTTCCGAAAACGAAACAATAGTAAAGTTGCTATTCAGGTTATCGGCTGTGGGGCTGACCCGAAAAGATTATTAAGAGATGCTCGACGAGCGTTGCACGGCACGCTACGGTCTGTTTCACAGGCTGATTATGTCTGCCTTGTGTTTGACAGGGATAGCCACACTCACTTTGCGGATACTATAGATCGTTGCCAATCATTGCCTAATATTGAAACCTTTGTCTCCATACCCTGCTTTGAGTATTTTTTCTTACTACATTATGAATTTACTCGACAAGGATTTAACAGCTTCAATGATATTCGTCCCATATTACGTTCAAAGTCAGGATTTAAAAATTATGATAAAAAGCAAAATTGCATCCCCCTACTTGAATTAAAAGATCTACAGGCTACTGCATTGCGCAATGCTGTTCATGTAAGAAATGAGTGCCGCCGAGATGGCGCAACAGGGCCGTTAACAGAGATAGACTTGTTATTTGAGGCAATTGCTATTGCGCAAAATGAAGGAATGCAGCGGCTAATGGCCACAAAACCAGATAGAGAAAACAAACGAATTAGAATAAAGCCCCATTAACGCCACCCATTCTGCAGCGATATTAGGGCCAAAAGTTCTAAAATTATCATATGGAATTATCAGGGCACGACTGTTTTTACCGCAACACTGGTGCTGCCCACCACCACATCTGCATCATCGACAAATTCGACAAATACACGATTGGTAGCCGGATCATTGGCAATCTCGCCTTGGTAGCAACAAAAACCCCGGTTCCGGCATTGCCAAGAATATCTACAAACCCGTTATTATTAAGTGTTGCCGCCAAAGATAACACACCGATAACCGGTGAAGATGATGCACGGAACTGCAATGCGCTCACCCCCGCAATAGTGGTTATCCCTGCGCGGGCATAAAAACACTTCATGCACATGCTCCAAAAAACACAACATGCTCTCAAATACGCCACCCCGCAAAGCGCAAGAGCTATATTATCGCGTGCAGCCTGTTGGTAAATGGGCGTGTAACGGGACACTGTCAGAGGAAAGGGCTTGGTAAGTTTTGCAGCATAACAGGCGTTCTTGTAAATCAACTATGCGTTGTTTTTATCATTTTCAAAAACTGATGGCCAAATGAATGGGCATCGCCCGGCCATCGCGCCGAAAGATAATTGCCATCTTGCACTGTAAAGCCAGGTTTAAGGTTCTTCGGGCTGTCACGAAACATTGGATTGGGGCCGTAGATAAAATCCTCTCTTGAGGCCAGTGCCGCGATCACTTCATCTTCAACCGTTATCTCAGGATAGGTCAAAAAATAATCACCCATTTTCTTCTTGGTTATTTTATGGGCCAATAATTCCTGCCGGTTTTGTAAAGATGTGGTTTTGCGGCCATGCAATACTGACTTTCCGGTTTTGGGATTGGTAGTTCGAGCCACTGCGACTACTCCGTGGCAAATGGCACCAACCGGCTTGTTGGCAGCAAAGAAATCAGCAATTACAAATTGTAGAACCTCGCTTTGCAAATAGGGGATCATTCCTTTGGCATGTCCTCCGGGCAGGATCAGGCCATCAAAGTCTTTTGCGTTAATTTGTTCATAGGAAATCGGGTTTTGAAAAGCGGCATCTGCCTGTAATTGCTGATAAGCCAGTTGCGCGTTTTTATCGGCCATCAAAACCCGTTTGAAAAAACCAAAGCCCTGTCCGGACAGCATGATCGGATCAGCGCTGCCCACTTTACCGGTATCGGTGGCAAAGCAGACGCTCAGCCCTGCATCATGCAGGATTTTCCATGGCACGGCCACTTCGGCAGGATCAAAATCAGTGGTACTTGTTGCAATCAATACGGTCAGAGGCTTTTCCTCATTAAAGTCAATGGTACAGGTATACCGCCTGTGGTTATTTCATTCCATGCCTTAATCTGCCTGTATCCGCAAGCCTCATACAAGGCAATTCCGGCAGAAGTAGCGGCAAGCTCAACGCGCGAAAAGCCCTCCGATGCGGCAGCATTCTCGCACAATTGCAGGATAAACCTGCCTACTCCTTTGCGGGCATGATCGGGGTCCGTATACATGGCGCGAACCCTTGCTGCTTCGGTTTTGGGATCAAGTTTGCGAGGGTTTCTTCTAGAACTGTGATCACCGCCAAATAAGGTTTGGCGCCGTGACCATCCTCCACAACCGGCTAAAGAGCCGTCGTCAAATACTAAAAAATAGGATTTGTCAGCAACCAGGCGGCTGTCCAATCCCATGATTTCATAGCTGGCAGCCACTTGTTCAGGAGACAGGAAATTTGGTAAAAAATGCTCCATTGCCCGGTTCATCAGATCATTCAAAGCAGGCATATCATCGGCCGTGGCCAGACGATGGGAGAACTTCTTCATTGCTCAAACTCGTGATGATGGGGCATCAAACCTGGCAGCGAAACTATGGGCATCGGCCCGCGCCCAGTCTTCAGCCAGCACAGTGTTTTGCGGGTTTTTCAGCAATTGTCCTTCATCAAGCAATTCATAGACCTCATCAGCAGGCAGGGCTCTGGTTGCACTTACCCGGTGGAAAATATGGCACGGCTGCAAATCTTCTGGATGATGCAGGCCGGCAGCCCCGATAACTTCAGCTAAAGCGCGTACAGTGTTTAGATGAAAATGATAGACCCGGTCGGCCTTGTCGGCAATCACCAGGCCTCGTTGCAATAATTTATCCTGAGTAGCAATGCCGGTGGGGCAGTGATTGGTATGACAGGACAGGCTTTGCACACAACCAAGTGCAAACATAAAACCCCGGCCGGAATTGCAATAGTCAGCACCTACCGCCATGGCTGCAGCCAATCCAAAAGCCGAAATTATTTTGCCACTGGCTCCAAGTTTGATCTCATCCTTGATGCCAGCACCAACCAGAGCATTGCGGGCAAATATCAATCCGGAGCGCAATGGGGTGCCGATATGATCCTGAAACTCCACCGGAGCAGCGCCGGTTCCGCCTTCTCCGCCATCAATGACGATAAAGTCGGGCTTGATTTTGGTTTCAAGCATGGCCTTGACCATGGCCAGAAATTCCCAGCGATGACCAATACACAGCTTAAAGCCTATTGGTTTGCCGCCAGATAATTTGCGCAAATTTGCAATGAAGTGCATCATTTCCACCGGCGTGGAAAAAGCCTTGTGATAGGGTGGAGATATGCAAGTTTCGCCTAAGGCGATACCTCTGGTTTCCGCAATTTCCCTAGTGACTTTCGATCCTGGTAAAATGCCGCCATGTCCAGGCTTAGCGCCCTGACTTAGTTTGATTTCAATCATTTTTACACAATCTTGTCGGGCATTTTTTGCAAAACGTTCAGCATTAAAATTGCCCTCACTGTCCCGGCAGCCAAAATAGCCTGAGCCAATTTCCCAAACCAGATCACCGCCGAGCTTGTGATAGGGGCTGATCGCTCCTTCGCCAGTATCATGATAAAATCCACCTTTGGCAGCGCCCAGATTCAAGGCGGAAATGGCATGGGAGCCAAGGGAGCCAAAACTCATGGCCGAAATATTAAATACCGAGGCAGAATACGGTTGTTTGCAGTCTTTTCCTCCGATTAAAACACGAAGATTTTCAGGTTTTGCATCTACTGCGGCCAGTGATGGGTTTAACCATTCATATTTGGCTTCATTAAAGTCCACATGGCTGCCAAATGGTTCAGATGCCTGTACGTTTTTAGCCCGTCTATACACCAGTGAGCGTTGTTCACGATTAAATGGCATGCCATCGGTTTCGCCCTCGACCAGATATTGTCGCAAATAGGGGCGCATGAATTCAAAAACCCAACGGGCTCGTCCCATAACCGGATAATTGCGCCACAAAGCGTGTGTGCTCTGCACCAGATCAAATACCCCATACATGGCAAAGACACCAAATATAATTGCTGGCAGGAACCAAAGCGCATGCACATTGGCCAGCATTAGCGAGGCAAACATCAAAGCGACTACAGCAAAGAACAAAAAGAAACGCATGAGATTCTCCTTCATGGGAGCTGATTCGACATCAGATATGATCAGTGTGGCAACAAAATTGTCTCTAAAATGCTACCAAGGCACACAGCTATTTGTTAGTCTGGAGTCTAACCTTGGGTCATCGGAGGCTGTAATGCTGAAAAATCTGCTGCTAATTCGGCATGCCAAGGCTGCGGCTTTTGGCGACGAACCTGGTGATCATGGGCGAGCGCTTTGTCAAAAAGGCATGGATCAACTGGATAGATTGTCAGAGCAGTTAAGTGCTGCAAATATATTGATTGACCGGGCGCTGGTTTCTTCGGCAGTTCGTACTTGCCAGACATGGGATGGTTTGGCTGCAAACGGAATAAATGGCACAGCACATATTATCGAAGAATTATATCTGGCCAGTGCTGAACAAATTGAACAACAAATATGGCTGCATGGACAAGAAGCTGAAACGGTGGCGGTGATCGGCCATAATCCCGGAATAGCCGTATTGGCATGGAAGCTACTTGAAAAGGGTTCCACCGATGATTTGGTAGCGGGTGACAGGCTTCGAACTTCATTCAAAACTGCCTTTGCCGCTTATTTTGCCATGGGGCAGGAAAAGCCAAAGCTGCTTAAATTGTTGGACCCAAGGCTTTAGTGAAAAACCACAAGTCGCGGTTCAGCACAACGCCGGGTATTGGCAATGAAAAGCTCCAGCATGCCTGAGTCGTCGGTGGTCTTTAGTCCATCAAAACAATTACCGCTCATACTTTCAATGCTGATTTGTAATTGCTGTTCCGGCGCACTCAATACATAGGCCCGGCCCGGATCAGCCAACAACAATACCGGAATAATTGGTGCCTGTTGACTGGACAAGGAAGCCTGTATCAG
>JALSYJ010000346.1 GCA_027071965.1 Robiginitomaculum sp.
CGTGGAAATTTACCCTGGCATGGCAGCCTCCGAAGTCTTGTACAATGAGGATGGCGCCGTACGCGGAGTTGTTGCCGGAGTATTTGGCCGTGCTGCTGATGGTCATGAAAAGCCGGAATTTGAGCCGGGCATGGAATTGCTGGGCAAATATGTATTGCTTGGCGAAGGTGCGCGCGGCTCATTGTCCAAGCAAATCATTACCAAATTTGCTTTGCAGGAAAGCTCCGAACCGCAAAAATTCGGGCTTGGTATTAAGGAATTGTGGCAAGTAAAGCCGGAAAAACACAACCCTGGTCTCGTGCAGCATACCTTTGGCTGGCCTTTGGATAACAAGACCGGTGGTGGATCCTTTCTTTATCACTTTGACGATAATCTGGTTGCTGTCGGCATGGTGGTGCATCTTAATTACAAGAATCCGTACCTGTCGCCATATGAAGAATTTCAGCGACTAAAAACCCATGATGCAATTAAAGAAACACTTAGTGGCGGAAAGCGCATTTCCTATGGCGCGCGGGCCTTGACCGAAGGTGGCTATCAATCAGTGCCAAAGCTGTGCTTTCCTGGCGGCGCATTAATTGGCTGTTCTGCCGGATTTATGAATCTGCCCAGAATTAAGGGTTCCCACAACGCCATGCGCAGCGGTTATCAGGCAGCCGAGGCGACATTTGCGGCAATCGGTGCCGGCCGCAGCGGTGATGAATTACATGAATATGATACTGGCTGGCGCAAAAGTGAAATTGGCCGTGAGTTAAAGAAAGTAAGAAACGCCAAACCTCTATGGTCAAAATTCGGGACAATGCTTGGGGGTATCATGCTCACGGGAGTGGATCTTTGGAGCAATACCATATTTGGGTCATTCTCTGTTTTTGGCACAATGAAGCATGGTAAAACCGATGCCGAAAGCACAGAAACTGCCGATAAGCACCAACCAATTTCCTATCCAAAACCCGATGGTGTCTTGACCTTTGATCGGCTTACATCTGTTTCATTCTCGGCAACCAATCACGAAGAAGATCAGCCCGTGCATCTGGTTTTGGCGGATGCCTCGGTTCCGGTATCAGTAAATCTGGCCAAATTTGCCGGGCCCTCGCAGCGGTTTTGTCCTGCAGGTGTTTACGAGTTCATAACCGATGATAACAGCGGCGAAGTCCGTTTCCAGATTAACGCGCAAAACTGCGTTCACTGCAAAACATGCGACATTAAAGATCCAAGCCAGAATATCACCTGGGTGTGCCCGGAAGGCGGTGGCGGGCCCAATTATCCTAATATGTAATCATTACATTTTGGAATATCCGCAATAAAGGGCTTGCTTGCCTGCTTTAGACAAGCCAAGCATGGTAATATGAAAAAAGCTCCATTACGATCTATATTCCTGCTGCTGCCCGTTGTGGCGGTCATGGCTTTGGCGGGCTGTTCCACTACCAAGGGTCTTGGTAAATCATTTGGCCTGACCAGTGAGCCCTCCTCACCCTATGGCGATTATTTGCTTGCCCGCTATGCAAGTTCCGAAGCCGATGTAAGTGCTGCAGCTAAATACTATATGCGAGCCTTGAAAAAAGACCCGGCCAATAATGAACTGCGCCAGCGCGTGCTGCTAAGTTCGGTATTTGCCAGTGATGTTAAACAGGCTGCTGCACAGGCTAAGGTTATTTTGGAAACCAATCCGGATGATCGTCTGGCGCGGTTGATTCTTGCAGCCGATGAAATTGCCAAAAAACAATATGCAGATGCTGTTATAACCCTTGAGGGCAGTAAGCTCGGGCCATTAAATCAGGTTATTGGCGGAATAGTACAGGCCTGGGCCTTGCATGGTATCGGCAACACAGATGCCGCAATCACATCTCTGGATGATGTGGCCATGGCTCCGGTTTTGGGAAACTTTGCCTTGTTCCACAAGGCATTGATTCTGTCTCAGGCCGGTCTGGAAGAGCAGGCAGACACCGCATTTGATGACGCTATGTCCCGGGGCTTGCTGACATCTCGTACTGCCTATGGCTGGGCTTCTGCGCAATTGGCAAGAGGCAATAGAAGCGAGGCATTAAAACTGCTTAACAGCCGACTTAGCTACAATAAATATGAAATAGAGGCCCGCTATCTTTTGGCGCAGGCTCAATCAGATAAGCGTGTTATGCCTGCGTTTTCAACCGTAAGGGAAGGTGCTGCCGAGGGATTCTTTGGACTGGGCCGGGCCATGGCGGAAAGATCACTGCATGAATTGGCCATTATTTATCTTGAACTGGCATTACATATAGATCCCGGACATGATGCGGTGCGTGAACTGCTGGGTCGTCTTTATAATGTTCAAAACAGAACCGATGATGCCTTGCGAATGTTTGCCTCGGTCAAAAAGAACCAGCCATGGTATTTGCAGGCGCAGCTTGATCTGGCCAATACGCTGTTTCAGGCAAACCGGCGCGAAGAAGGACTTGCCAGCCTGCTGAAATTAAATGAAGAAGCCCCACAAGAGCGGGTGAAACGGGCTTTGGCTGCGGCATTGCAGGCAGACAAACAATATGAAGCAGCCTTGAAGCTTTATGTTGAATTGATTGATGAAAGCCCTGAGGAAGAAGAGGATTGGCGCCTGTATTTTGCCCGCGCTGTTTGTCTTGAAAGAATAGGACAATGGCGTGAGGCGGTACCATATTTCAGGAAAAGCCTGAAGCTAAACCCTGATCAGGCAGAGGTATTAAACTATCTTGGCTATACCTTTGTTGATAATCAGGAAAATCTGGAAGAGGGATTTGATCTGATAAGAAAGGCAATCGCACTTGCCCCTACTGCTGGCTATATTGTCGATTCTCTGGGCTGGGGTTATTATCAACTACAAAGATATGAAGAGGCAGTAACCGAGCTGGAAAAAGCAGTGCAATTGGAACCGGCAGAGCCTACGATCAATGATCATCTGGGTGATGCGTATTGGCAGGTTGGCCGCAAGCTGGAAGCCAGGTTCCAGTGGCAGCGGGTATTGTCTCTTGAGCCTGATGACGAAGTAGATCTGGAAATGGTACGCTCTAAAATCGAAAACGGGCTGCCGGATGTGAAAGCGATCAGTGTCACTGTTGGAAACTAGCCAATACCGGAAGGTTAAAGAATTTGCCGCCGCCAAGATAAATATCTCATTGGCTGTGGGCCCGTTACAGCCAGACGGCTTTCACCCTATCGACAGTCTGGTTGCGTTTGCAGATATTGGTGATGAGCTGGAGTTTTGTCCGGCATCGGAACTGGAGCTTAAAATCCATGGCCCGTTTGCAAAGGATATTCCAGCAGATGACACTAATCTGGTGATCCGTGCTGCCAGATTATTATTAGAAAGCCATTGTCCATCAATGTCTGGGGCTTCTATTTATTTGCAAAAAAACCTACCACCAGCCAGCGGGATTGGTGGCGGCAGCGCTGATGCCGCAGCCACTCTTCGCGGGCTAAACCGGCTATGGAGCATTGGCTTGTCCTTGGAGGAAATGGCCAAAGTCGGGGCCTCTTTGGGCTCTGATATCCCGGTTTGCGTTTTCGGGGGGGCAGCCGACAACGGCAACTGGTTTCATATGCAAGGGCGCGGAGAACAATTGCAGGTATTAGATGCGCAACCGGCTTTTTTTGCTCTTTTGGTTAATCCGGCAGTGGCAGTTTCTACGGCTTTGGTCTTTGCTGAATTTGACAAGATGATAAAGCAGCCTCCGCTTCAAACGGTGCTTAATTTGCAAGATTGTGAAAACGATTTGACCCATGCTGCAATAACACTTGCACCAGAAATATCTCTGGCATTACAGGAGCTTGATAAGCTAATGCCACAAAAGCCGGCCCAGATGTGCGGCTCTGGTGCAACTTGTATGGCAAGGTTTTATAGCCAGGAACAGGCCAGATGCGCTGCTAAAGCCTTGCGAGCAGCTTACCCGCACTGGTGGATAAAAACCGTTAACATTGGCGCCAGCGCACAGATTGACAGATCTGGTGCCAAAGAACAGTTTGGTCATAATCCAGAGCTTAAAAGAAAGTAATTTGAATGCCTGAGCCAGATGTTATTTTAGTATTGCGGGTCGTAATTTTAACGGGAATTATTTGTGGCTTAATAAGCTGGCTGCTGGCTCGCTATAGTATTCAGGCTATCCCAAATCGCCGATCTGCCCATCAAACACCAATTGCAACCGCAGGCGGGCTGGCATTGATAATTGCGGTGGGTGCGGGGGTTATGGCGCTTGATGTTGGTGCAGAGATTGACACTACTTTACTTCATGTAGTGCTTGGACTTTCCGGCATGTCTGCGGCCTTGGGGTTTATTGATGATATCCGTGAAGTTCCGGCAAAACTAAAGTTTGGACTGCTTGGTCTGATATCGCTGATTGCCGCATTTTATCTGGGCCCGGTAAATGTGCTTCCACTGGATGGAATAAAATTGCAATTGCCATGGCTGCTGGCTATGGCAGGAACGGGATTGTGGGTCTTTACCATGGTCAACTCTGTTAATTTCATGGATGGTGGTGATGGCGTAGTGCCATTAAGCTCGCTGGTGGCGACTGCTGGCATGCTGGTACTTTCTGTGCTGTTTGAGAACTGGCTGGTTTTCTGGTTAACCCTGTTATTAGTGGCAGGTTTAATAGGGTTTTTGCCATTTAATACCCCAAAGGCACGGCTGTTCCTTGGTGACACCGGCTCCCTTTTTATTGGAACCTGGCTGGCGGCAAATGCCTTATTGTTAATTAAGGGTGGCCCGGAATCTGCTGTTTGGCTCATGCCATTGATGTTTATGCCATATTTGTCTGATGTATTATTGACCATGGCATGGCGATTACGACAGCGACATAATTTGTTACAGGCGCACAACGATCATTTGTACCAGCTTGCCATAAAAGCCGGGCAGCCACATATACGGGTTGCTCTGTCACTAAGTGTCCAGATTGGCCTTAGCAGCTTTCTGGCTATATTGTTATATGGTTCAGCAACCAGTGCTTTTTTAGGTTTTGCCGCAAGCGCTGTTTTTGCCTTGCTGGTGCATTGGCAGCTTCGCCATACAAGAAAAGCTCAGTAACCGCGCTTTACAACAAAATCACACAAATCCAGTAAACAATCCCGGCACGGGCCAGGCTCAAACATGCTCAAGGATTCTTTGGCCGTTTCGCTAAAGGCAATTGCCCGCTCCATAGTCTCTTGCAAACCGTTATGACGTTCAATCAATTGTCCGGCTTTTTCAAGATCGGACTCACTGCGCTCATCTGCGTCCAGTATGTCTTCCCACCATTTTCGCTCACTTTGGCTGCCGGAGTGATAAGCAATACTAAGAGGGAGGGTTATTTTACCCTCAAAAAAATCATCACCAACCTGTTTGCCTAATTTTGAATTCAGGCCTTGATAATCCAGCACATCGTCAACTAGTTGAAATGCCATGCCCAGTGATCTTCCAAATTGATCAAGAGCTTGCTGCTGTTTTGTTCCGGCGTTGGCAATAACTGCAGAAACGCTGGCGGCGGCGGCAAATAATTCTGCAGTTTTAGCCTCGGCAATGGCCAGATATTCCTGTTTGGGTAGATCCAGATTTCCAATTGCTGCAAGCTGGCGAACCTCTCCTTCGGCAATGATGGATGAAGCGCGGGATAAAATATCCAGAACCGGCAAATGACCAGTTTCAACCATTAAGGCAAAAGAACGGGCAAACAAAAAATCACCAACCAGAACACTGGCAGAATTGCCCCATAGCCGGTTGGCCGCCGGCCGCCCCCGTCGCAACTTAGAACCATCAACAATATCATCGTGCAAAAGGGTGGCTGAATGAATAAATTCTACAGCCGTTGCCAGTCTGATCGGGTTATCTCCCTCAACCTGCAGCATTTTTGAAGTGGCCAGAGTAATCATTGGGCGCAGGCGCTTGCCGCCAGCATCAACCAGATGAGTTGCCAGATCTGGAATCATCCCCACCGGGCTTTGCATCTTAGCGTGAATCAGATCATTGACCTTTTGCAGATCATCCGCAACCAGAATTGCCAGTCGCTTGGCCGGGCTCTCACCGTGAACCTGCGTATACATTTGTTGCAAACTCACGCCCACCCCAAGTCCTTTTGCGTAAAATATCCTCTTGTATAGGGATTTGCGGTTTGCTTGCCAAGCAAATGAATGTGATATGTTTGATAAATGTTGCAATAAAACAGGTTTGAAAGTTAATGTCTGCTGCTTTGACCCCGTACTTTCTCGATGGAGCCTTGCAAATTGCCCAGGGCGAGGGTTATCGCGCCGGACTTGATGCCGTATTGCTGGCAGCATCTATCCAGATAGCAGATGGCAAGGTGGCCCTTGAAATGGGTTCTGGCGCTGGAACTGCATTATTGTGTGCAGCATGGCGCAATACCGATGCGCAGTTTTGGGGGTTGGAAAAACAGGTTAATCTGGTAAGGCTATCAGAGCAAAACATCCGGCAAAATCAACTGCAAAACCGTGTATCAGTGCGACAGGGCGATGTGGCACATGCCAAAGACTTATTCGGGTCAGATCGCTTTGACCATGTGTTTTTTAATCCGCCATTTCAAGATAGCGCCTCTTGTGAAAATACTCCTGCAAAGGG
>JALSYJ010000347.1 GCA_027071965.1 Robiginitomaculum sp.
ATGCCGGATCAGGCTTGCCCCCTGGCCTCCCAAAATGCGAAAGCAGTATCACCTTAGCGCCAGCATTGCGCAAAAACTCAATATTTGGTTTGGCACGCTGCAGCCGGGTGGTATCACTGACCTTGCTGTCTTGAACCGGGACATTCAAATCCACCCTGACCAAGGCGGCTTTACCCGCCAGATCAGCATCGCGCACCGGAACAAAACCTGTCATTTAACTGCTCACCCTAGAGAAATTTGCCCATGACAGCGGCAGTATCAGACATGCGAGTGGCAAAACCCCACTCATTGTCATACCAGGTCAAAATCCGCACAAAGCGGCTGTCCATTACCTGGGTTTGCGGTAAGGCAAAAACCGAAGAATGGGAGTTATGATTAAAGTCAATAGATACCAATGGTTCGTCGGATACCCCTAATACACCCTTCATTGGGCCGTTGGCAGCAGCAATAATAGCCTTATTTACGCTTTCAATACTGGCATCCCTGCCAGCATCAAAACACAAATCAACACAAGATACATTTGGGGTTGGCACCCGGATAGAGGAACCATCAAGTCTGCCGGACAACTCAGGCAAAACCAGACCAACAGCCTTGGCCGCACCAGTAGAGGTCGGGATCATCGACAAGGCTGCCGAACGGGCGCGATAAAGGTCTGAATGCATACGATCCAAAGTAGGCTGATCACCGGTATATGCGTGAATAGTTGTCATATAGCCACGCAGAATACCAAATTCTTCGTGCAAAACCTTGGCTACGGGTGACAGGCAATTAGTAGTGCAAGAGGCATTGGAAACTACCAGATCATTGGCAGTAATGGTATCGTGATTAACACCATAAACAATGGTCTTATCAGCACCGCCCGCAGGAGCCGAAACCAGAACCCGCTTGGCACCGGCTTCCAGATGAGCAGAAGCCTTTTCTTTGGAAGCAAAAAAACCGGTGCATTCCATTACAATATCAATACCAAGCTCAGACCATGGCAATTGCGCAGGATTACGCTCGGCCAGAACGCGCACCTTTTTCCCGTTTACGGTCATACTGTCATCATCAGAAGATATTTCAGCGCTCAAAATACCGTGAGAGCTGTCATATTTTAACAAATGGGCATTGGTGGCCACCGGCCCCAGATCATTGATCGCCACTACTTCTATATCGGTGCGCCCGTGTTCGATTATGGAGCGAAACACCAAACGTCCTATCCGGCCAAATCCGTTGATTGCTACTCTGATTGTCATTGTTTTCTCCCCACTGCACCGGCTAAAAACATCTGGTTTTTACGCTGGCTCTTATAATGTTTCTTCAAATATGAGCGGGTCATACCGGAAGCGGGCAATGGGGGCAAGAAAAGAGTAGTCTGGCAACCTGGTTATTTGAGTTTTTATTGCGAATAAAGTTAAATGGGGCAAAGAAAAGTGTAGAGAAAACATGATTGTTTTCAAACCTTTTGGGTAATGGGAAGGAAAATCATGCCTTGCGCAGGGTTCGCAATTCACATTCGTGCATGATCAGACCCATCTCGCCCCGGCATTCAGAAAGCTGTTCAGCTATGTCTGCAAGCGGTAATTCGTGGATTTTACCGCGAATCACCATGGCCTTATCAAGTATTCTTGCAATTCTGTCCCGCAACTGCGCTTCGGTCATTCGATCCAGCTCGATCATTATATCGCCCTCACGATCGAGACGGGCCATTCTGCGATTCATATTGTTCATAAAAAACTCCATGTTACGGGTTTTAAGAAATGTTTCATGTCAACTGAAATGCACCAGAATATGCCGCAAATGGTGCCGTAAACGGTAATGTTGCGAATGGCAAACGGGGTCCGCAGATCTTACCTGCCAAGAAAAAAACGGGGATGTTATTTCTTTGCCAGCAGTCCCTGCCAATGTCAGCCATTCGCAACCAGACAACAGTAACAGGTCGAGTGCATGAAAAAACCTGTAAACAATTACAGGTAGTTAACAAGAGATTACAGCATGATCTCCAACTGCCTTGCCGCCAGCACCACTGCCTGCAAACGGGTATCAGCCCCCAGCTTTTTTTTGGCGTTTTCGATATGGTATTGCACCGTGCGCTCGGTAATCCTCAAAATCTGCGAAATATCCCAATTGGTTTTACCCTTGGCCACCCAGGCCAGACATTCGCGCTCACGAACTGTAAGCACCCCTTTTTCGGAAAATTCAATGGCATTACTGATGGAGTGCAAATCTGTTGCGCGCCGGTACAAGGCAAGACACGCCATTTCTATGTAGACCAGATCAAGGCTGCTGAACCCGGAGACATCTCCATGCACAGCAACCATCGCAAACCTGTTCATGCGGCCTTTTAGCGGAAACGCATATCCATCAACAATTCCCTGACTGAACCGGCGGTGCAGAACATCCTGTGAAGGCTTTTGGCTGGGAATTTCCATATCTTCACGTAAAAACCGAATGGGACGGTTGGAGGTAAGTATTGTGCGCATTATCGGGTCATGTATTCCGCCGCCGCCCCGTTTCCAGTATTCTTTGATATACTCGGCTGGCAGCGTGCCAAAAGAAAGGTTCGCCCCCGGAAAATTATGTGCATCTACAACTTCTGTAAGCTGAAACGTGTTCAGCCCCAAGGCTTTAACAAACTCGCTAAAAACATCTGTAAGATCCGCAATGTCACCGGTCTTGTTGATGGCGGTGATTGCCGAGACCGTCATAACCGGAATCTGGTCCTGTCTTTCGACCATGTGCTGATACATCCCCGTTCACCAAAGCGTGAAGCAGCACTCGCTCTGGGACAGGATGGTATCTTTTTTGACCAATTAGCACAAGTATTTTTGGTCAGGCTACGGCACAGCAGCAATTTTGCAGGAAATGCACATCTACCCTTGGCGAACCGGTGTGCAAAATGCCACACTGGATATATGAGTAAAAAAACCACAGATGATTCGCTTGTTAAAGCTGCCGGAAGACTTACCTCCGCCCTTGAACAATTAGAGGCGAGAGCGGAGCATTTACTCGATCGCGTCCGCGAAGCACAAAGCGCAAATGATGTGGACGAAGACAGGTCAAGACTGGCAGCAGAACTGGATGAAGCCAGAAGCCGCGCTGCCCTGATGGAAGATGCTGCCCGCGATGCCGGCGCGGCCTTGGATGCAGCTATTGCAGATGTAAGAGCAGCCCTACGCATGAGCGAATAACAATGGCGGGAGACAGGCAATGAGCAATGTATCTATTCGGGTAAATGATCGTGCGTTTTCCATCGGTTGTGAGCCTGGGCAGGAAGAATACGTTAAGTCCCTTGGCGAAGCCTTTGACAGCCGGGTTGCCGAGCTTGTGAAACAAGTAGGGCAGATTGGGGATTTACGCTTGTTTTTGATGGCAGCTTTGGTGATCTCGGATGAATTGGACAGTATAAAATCCGGATCAGGCAATAAAACCGCCACCCCAGACCACGATGCTAAAATCCGTAAAATCAACGATACGGCCGTGAAAGCGCTGGAGGATGCTGCTGAACAAGTGGAGCAGATTGTAAAAAAGCTGTCGTGAGAATCTGTAAAACTCATGATCTTATGTTGATTGTGGGCTTCACTTTTTCTAAAATTGCTTTAGAAGGCGCCAGAGGCGGTTTCTACGGCGCATGTTTGGGGTCAAATCCCGGCGACCGTAATGTCTCCTGAGGGAGCGACCTCTGATTGAGACCGTGGTTTCTTTCACGTTGCGCCCACCTGTAAATTTGGGTCATCAGGGCATTTAATGCCCCGACGGTGTATGTGGAGCCGCCAACATGGTGTTGTTCAAAACCAATGATAAAACTGATCTTCGCTCAAAAATGAAGCGCAAGCGCGGAACGCTGGCCTCATTATACCCACGTTCCGGCAGTCAGGTTGCAGCAAGATTCCCGGCAGAACTGGTTGCCAGAGGCGGTCTGACCATTGCTGGTTATGCCCCTAAGGGAAGTGAAATAAACTGCATTCCCCTAATGGAAAAGCTAAAGGCCAGAGGGGCGCGCATGTGCCTGCCGGTTGTGGTGGAAAAAGAGCAGCCATTGATTTTTCGTTCATGGGAGCCGGGACAGGAATTATTCCCGGGAAACTTTGGAATTGATCAACCTTCCGAAGATGCGCCGGAAGTCGTACCCGACATGGTTCTGGTACCTTTGCTTGCTTTTAATTCCAAGGGTTTTCGCTTAGGCTATGGTGGCGGCTATTATGATCGCACGCTTGCCCAGTTGCGCGAGAAAAATGAACATGTGGTAGCAGTTGGGCTTGGCTATGAGGCGCAAGGCATCTCCCGACTGCCCGTAGAGCGCCACGACCAAAAACTGGACTGGATCATTTCAGAAACCGAAGCTCACTCCATTACCCGTAAAACTCCGTAGCTGCCAATGAACGCGCTGTTTCTTGGGGACGTTGTCGGAAAGTCAGGCCGCGAAGCTGTAAGCCGGTATCTGCCACAATTGATACAGGATCTGGAGCTGGATTTTGTACTGGCCAATGGCGAAAATGCTGCTGGCGGATTTGGAATTACCCAAAAAACCGCAAATGTACTGTTTGATGCGGGGGTTGATATTATTACTCTTGGCAATCACGCTTTTGATCAGGCCGAAGCTATTGGACTGGTAGAGCGTGAGCCTGCTATCTTGCGGCCAGCCAACTATCCGGCATCAGCAGCCGTGCCAGGCCGGGGCACCACTTTGCACACTGATAACAATGGCAATCGGGTTTTGGTCATAACCGTGATGGGACAGGTGTATATGGAGCCAATGGATGACCCGTTTAGCGCGGTGGAACAACAATTACTTGCCTGTGAATTAGGACGGGACGCTGATTTGATTGTGGTGGAAGTTCATGGCGAGGCAAGTTCAGAAAAAACTGCAATGGGACATTTGTGCGATGGGCGGGCCAGTGTTGTTTTTGGCACTCATACCCATATCCCTACGGCAGATGCCAGAATTCTGAACAATGGCACCGCCTTTATTACCGACCTTGGCATGTGCGGTGATTATGACAGTGTTATTGGAATGGACAAGGAAGAGCCCATGCGCCGGTTTTCAACCCGGTTGCGTGGCACAAGGTTCAAACCGGCAAATGGTGAGGCCACCATTAGCGGCCTGTTCGTTGCAACTGATGCAAAAACCGGGCTGGCTACAAATTGCGCGCCGTTACGAATGGGGGGATGCCTGATGCCGACCCCTTTGCCTGCAAAGTCGGTTTGATCATGAAGATGCTTCCAATTGTCCTGTTGATTTTGTGTTTTGGTCTGTTCGCATGTGCCGATGCCGCAGCGGTGCGGCTTAATCATGATTATCCTGCACCCCCCAGTATCAAGAGATTAACCGAGCCCGGAGCCTGTCAGGGGGGAGAGGCTTTGGCAGCAAGAAACCTGCCGCTTCCCAAGTTTCCACGACGGGCAAAATGGCAAAAACGGCAGGGATGGGTAGTGGTATCCTTGGATGTAGCCGAGGATGGCACTACTCAAAATGTCTCTGCCCGGCGCTCTGCTCCACGGGATATTTTTGACAGATCCGCAATCAGGGCTGTTCAAACCTGGCAATTTGAGCCGCCGGGAGAACAGGGCCTTAGCGGCTGTCTGGTTTTTATCAGCTATCGGCTCGGTTCGGTTCGAATTGGCAACTGATAAAGGGCATATCCTGTCTTAAAAATAAATTCGGGCTTGGTTTTTTGCGCGAAGCACCGCAAACAGGGTTCAGGTTAATGAAGTATTAACGCCTGTGCCGTGATGGTGAAGCTGCCAACAGCGCGCAGGCATGGTCAGGATAAATGGGACAATACGCTCAAGCTGCTTCTATCATTGTTTCTCTTGGTGCTGTATCTCTCGCCATTGCGGTAGCCTTGTATTCTTTGCGCATGACTGTGGGAACACGCGCTGTTAATCTAAAATGGCGAAAACGGGCCGAAGGGCTGGAAGCCAGAATTAACCGCGCCGAGTCCGTATTTTCGGCTCATCCCGGGTTGATTTTAGTGTGGCAGGCTGATGATGATCAACCAGACTCCCAAAATCCGTGGGGCGATCCTAGTATATTTGGTTCACCTGTGGCTTTGGGAGCAATGCTAAAATTTGCAGAGCACTCCTCTGACTCAGATCCTGCCAAAGGCATATTAGATGGCTTGGCTGATTATGAGGCCCGTAACACCAGCGGCGAAACCACTTCTTTACGCGAAGCTTTGCAAGAGTTACGCGAAAACGGCACCTCGTTTTCCCTGACAATTTTAGGGCCTTCGGGTCGTTTCCTGGAAGCAGATGGCCGAGCTACAGGGGCGCAATTAGTATTATGGCTGACTGATGCCACGATTAAGGGACTAGAAGAATCCGGAGCACGAGGCCGTCTGGAAGAAGTTCGCCATGTATTATCTGAGGATCCGGTAGCATTTATAGACATGCTGGGCAAAGCGCCGTTTCCCGTCTGGAGGCTGTCCTCTGGCCTGAAAATTATCTGGGCAAATGCCATGTATGTTGAAACGGTCGAGGCCGACAATCTTGATGCAGTGCTAAAACAGCAAGTGTTTCTTA
>JALSYJ010000348.1 GCA_027071965.1 Robiginitomaculum sp.
TCATTGGCAACGGTAAAACTGGCAGGGCCAGCGCCAACCAGAGCAATACGCTTCCCATTGGTCTTTGCAGGTTTTTTAGGAAGCCTGTCCGATACATCACCACGATGATCAGATGCCACCCGCTTTAGGCGGCAGATTGCTACCGGATCATCTTCCACCCGCCCCCGACGACATGCCGGCTCGCACGGGCGATCACAAACCCGACCCAAAATACCCGGAAACACATTTGACTTGCGGTTTAACAGGTAGGCATCGGCATACCTGCCCTGCGCAATAAGGCGAATATAGTCCGGAACCGGAGTATGCGCCGGGCATGCCCATTGACAGTCTACAACTTTGTGAAAATAGGCGGGGTTGCTGGTATCTGTGGGTATCATGCGTCTTGCTTTGCTATTGTCTTAAAAAACTCTAGCCCCCGGATAAGTTCACGGCAAGAATTGTTTTTAGAAGAATCATTTGGAACGATCCTCCAATCAACGAATAAAGAAGCTCGCCCTTAAAATACCGGAGCGGTAGGGCAAATACAGACTCCCTCAACTAGCGAAGCGATAGGACAAAAGAAATGGTGCGGGCGGGGGGAATCGAACCCCCACGATCATGCGATCTCAGGATTTTAAGTCCTGTGCGTTATAATGGTATCTAATTGATATTACTATATAATAATATAGTACATGCTATTTATGTGTAACGATTATGTGTAAACTGCACTAACAATTTTGACGCTAATTTACACATAAATATCATGAATTTAAGCCATTTTCTGCGCCACAAACCTAATACACCCTCAAAACGCCATAGAATACCCTACAGAGCCTATATTAGGCGATCAATCAAACAGACCACCCTGACGGCTAGCCTCTATATGAGCCTGCCATTCGGGCTTCTGTGCTTCCTCATCAAGCCAAGCTGTAACTTGACCCAAAACCCCACCCTCGTGGGCTTCAATTGTCCCTTGCTGATGGAAGCGTGACAAATAACCTGTTTCAGTAATGGGTAATGGCGCACACTCTGGGTTGATACTTTTGATTTCAAGGTGGGCAAATGGAGCATACCATTCTGGAGTATAGCTCACTTCAATCTCAATCCCCTGCCATGTGAATTTATGAGTTTCCTTATTCATTTTCTTCTTCCTTCCATTGGAGATGGGTTGCATATGCAACCTTGCCCTTTGGCGAAAACAGGGTGTGTAAACGGAAAGAAAAATTGACGGCGGGCGCAAGGGCTTTGCCCTGAGCCTCGGGAGACCGGCCATTTTTATTGAAGTACGCTGAGGGAAAGTTCCCTAAGTCTTGACGTTAATATCAAAGCCTGCTGGCAGGATGGAAAATCCAGAAAAATTGCAATTATTTATACGCATAATAGCGTTCACGTTCTGCTACTACATCAGCAAAGAATATCGCAATTTGAGATTTGCTGTTCTCGAAATCTTTTTTAGCGAGCGCAGGTAAACTGGAGAATGCGTTATCATAATCATCTATCTCAATGTTTGCATCTTCATGTTCAGGTTCGAGACGAATGCAATTGTCAGGACCAAGAAGAAGTTTTGCCTGAGCAGTAGCATTATCAGTGGTCAGAAACATTGCTGCTTTAATTATTTCCTTCCAGGAAAAAAGTCCGCCGAATACTGAGGGGGGCTTTAATTCAAATGGCGCATTTCCCGTGCCTACGCTAAATACCTTGATTTGGTCAAAGCTCAAATCATAGGCTGAGAGCACATCCACAAGCGCCACCATGACCGGATTGTTGGCCCAAACTCCACCATCAATAAACACTTTGCCACTTTCTTTATGCTCAAACCCTTTTAGATATGTGGGCGCTGCCGAAGTCGACCTGGCAACTTTCCACGCAAGCGTTAAATGGTCGTTTTTAAAGTCTGCATGGTGGTCAGTCTTGAAAACTGTAATTTCAGTTTTTGGCATCATGAAAGCAGGGATCACCAACCTCACACTAGATTCGCCTAAAAGGCGTTCACCAAACCTCCGCTTTAGAGCCCCTTCCAGTTCTTCATGTTTAAGCTTAGAGCCCAAAACCCACTTAGTAAATTGTTTTGCCCCTCCAAACCATGTTTGTGGAAGTAATGGGAATATTTTGCGCCCATCATCACGATAAAAAGACAAAAGCTCCTCAGTTGAAAAACCAAAACCAAGGCCTAACGCGATAATACCACCTGTCGAGGTGCCTGCAATCATGTCGAAATGACTAGCAATGGGCTTCCCCTTACAAAAATGTTCTTCACAACATTGCAAGAGCTGCGCTGTGTAGACGCCTTTGATTCCCCCGCCATCAAGTGAAAGAATTTTGAATATTTGATCTTTTGGCCATGGTTGCTTCGCCCGCCGAGTTGTGAGGCTGTTGGCACGCCGGTCAGTGAACATCCGCTACGGCCTCTCGAATAGCTTGGGCCTCTTCATCTCTAATTTCTGCAATACTCTCATAACCGATACTTGGCCCAAGCCATTCGCCGGTCACATGCCAAATTTCATAGTAATAAAGCCATTCACAGGTCCAAAACATTGTGGTTTCAGCAATTAGTTTCGCTTTACACCATTCATTACCGTCTGGATCAAATAAACAAAGACCAGAATGCTTTGGGTTTGCGTCATCATATATAAGGTGAGGTATTTGCTCAAAACTCCCCCCCTTCAAAGGCTCAAGATCAGGACACACTATCATAACATATGGGAGCTCAAACTGTGAAGCATTCCAAAAAACGGCTATTTTATAGCATTGAGCATGAGGTCGAAGATACCCACTCCAGATTAGCAATCCATCTGGCTTTCGCTCACAATCAAACCTCGGCCACAATCGTCTCATTGCCGACATTTGTGAATGAGGTGAGCGCTTCTTAACTTTTCCCACCACACCTCTCTTTCTTAAATTTCATTGGATGAAATTTATGGTCAGGGATGCTTTTTATCTCATTGACGGGCGCAATAATGGCTGGCGAATAGATTTTTCCACTTCCGGGCTGTAATAGCAGCTCAGACTGCTTTTTACGTCGATCACTACGTTTTTTTAAAACTTTCACCTGCTCCTGCGCCACATTCTCTCCAAATAATTCTCCAACTTTATCATAGATATCCCTCATAGAAGAGCGGTTCATTACCTCAATAGCTCCCACCAGATATTCAAGAGCTCCAGCTAGCCCCTCCATATCATCAAAACCATCTGGAAGTTCGCGAGGCCAGCGATCATTAATTTTATCAGGTGGATAAAATGGGTTGACCTCTTTTGGGCGTGTACCTTGCTGCATATGACTTCGCAGAGATTGAGCTATAAAAGAAGCAAGGTATTCTAATTGGAGTGCCAGACCACCCTCTACACACCCAAAATCACCTGTCAATTTAGTCAAATATATTGAAGGTGGGCGCTTTAGGGGATTGTTTTGGTAATGGAGGTTGATAAACCGTTTTAGAAGCTTAAGCGCCACTGCTTCCTGAGCATCGACCCGTGCGGGGATGATCGGTGGCAGACCTTCTTGGTCCGCCTTAGCAATGACAATCCGCTCCTGGTCATCCAAATAGCTCAAACGTGAGCGAGAAATTGTAGAGCGTGCCTTGCTAATTCGTTCAACAAACTGGCCTTGCCCAACACTTATTTGTGACCGAAACCAGTCAGTAAACCCCCAGGGGTTGGATGGGATACGTTTGGAAGGCGCGTCATCAGGAGAATGAAATATTTCTCCAGGCCGCTCGCCGCCTATCCTCTTGCTCCGGTCCAGAATTGTTACATCCATGTGCATGGATCTAAACCTAAGCTGAATACAGCGCGTACATCTCTCTATTTCAATTACTCCTGGGAATCCCTCAAGCGCACGTTCAAGAAGATCGAGTGGCTTTTTATCAGACCAATCCAATGGAACATCAAACTCGACAATTGCGTCAACATCAAAACGGTCCTCATCAGTGCCACTAATTATGGTGGTACTTGTTGCTATAGAGCCTTGAGCATAAATCAAGCTTTGACCATCAATCATAAACGAAGCAAGGGGACCACCCTTCCTCTCAAGGTGAGCCTTAAGTCGACTATAACGGTTTTCAGCAATCCTTCGATCCTCGGGACTTAACTCAAGAATCGTGGCAACATCTAAAAATATTTCATCAAGTGCATCAGTATTGTTAAATTGGTCAAAAGCAGACATAATTTTTCCTTTTATCCTTTGGGTGGGTAAGGGTCTTGGCCGTAAGTATTACGTTCTCTTATTTGCCCATTCTGGCCATGAATGAGCATTTCAGACTTTTGCCTTATTGCTGTCTGGCGCGCCGCTTGAATCGCGCTTTTTTGAGTTCGGTGGATTGACGTTACACGTTCATTACCTGCCCCAAGCACAGCCCAACCATTATTATGCGGGACAACGTGCTGATTCTTCTTAATCATTTTTCAATCTCCTGACGATTTATCTTGACAAAATGCCTACCCTATGTTTACATTATAATAGAACAAATACGCAACGTCAACCTTTTAGTTTGGCGGGGCTAATGAAGGGAAAATAAAATGTTTGGATCACGATTGAAATTGGCACGAAAGAAGGCAGGACTTTCGCTTAGAGGGCTGTCTGAACATGTTGAACCTCATGTGAGCGCTCAAGCGCTGAGCAAGTATGAGAATGATATGATGATGCCAAGTTCTCGCGTTCTAATGGGCCTCACTCGTGCTCTTAACATATCAGTTGACTTTCTCATGGGGGCTCAGGTGGAATCTCTTGCAGGAGTTGAATTTCGCAAAGGCTCCGGAACCAGTGCTTCCGAAAAAGCTCGAGTCGAAGCAATCGTTCTCGAAAAGATTGAAAACTATCTTGCTATTGAGGATATTCTAGAACTTTCAACTGAGGATGGTGCCCTTCAAAAATTCATTTGCAATCACATCAGTTCCTACGAAGAAGCTGAGAAGCTAGCTGAGAAGCTTCGTATAGAGTGGAAATTGGGAGAAGATGCGATACCAAGCCTTACTGACCTTCTTGAAGATCGAGGCGTCAGAGTCATTGAGGCACGCTTATCACAAAAAGTGTCTGGTATGACCTGCCAAGTGCATCGATATGGTGGGCGACCTGCCGTATTCACTATTGTTATATCCGACCGAATAACTTTGGAACGAAAGCGTTTTACTCTCGCTCATGAGCTTGGACATCGCCTTATTCATAATGTCGAAGGAGATAACATTTTGCTTGAAAAAGCTATGGATCGGTTTGCTGGCGCATTTCTTGTACCTGCAAACCATCTGCGTCGTGAAATCGGCGAACACCGAACTGGAATAGCCTATCAAGAGATTAGACGATTAAAGCATTTATACGGTGTTTCAGCAGCGATGATTATGATGCGCTTGAAGCAAGTAGGCATCTTACCTGAGGCTGTAATAAATTACGCGTTCAGAACTTACGCAAAGCAATGGCGTTTTGAAGAACCTGATCCAATAGGAGTAGATTGTGAGTTCAACACCCTTGAGAGTCCCAGTCGATTTGAAGGTCTAATCTACCGAGCATTAGCGGAGGATTTAATCTCACCTGTTCGTGCAGCAAATATGCTTGGAGTTTCACTCAAAGAGATCGAGAGGGGACTTAGGTGGTCGAAGAGCGCGTAGCATGTGTCATCGTTAATGATGCTAGTGCCCTGATCGATCTAAAGAAAGGGCGACTTCTTCACGTTTTGGGCGACCTTCCCTATCGTTGGGTTGTTCCAGTTCCTATTCGAGAGGATGAAGTTCTTAGTTTTTCGGGGCAAGATTGGCAGACATTGGAGGATTCTAACAGTTTTGAAGAATTTGACCTGCCATCTGGTCTAGTGAGCGAAGCCTTCGATCTAAGAATGGAACGCCCAAAACTTTCTGCAAATGATTGTTTTTGTTTGGTAACTGCACGCTCAATCGAAAAATCGATTCTTCTAACTGGTGACAAAATCCTTCGGACAACAGCAGAACTTCACAAAGTGTGCGTTCATGGTATTTTGTGGATAGTTGACGAACTGGAGAGGTTAGATTGCTGTGAAAAATCACTCTTAATTCAAGCCCTTGAAATCTGGTATGATGACCCAAATGTTCGACTCCCGCCTCAAGAAATCAATAGTAGATTGAAATTATTTCAAGACTAATAAAATCCCCCTTTTCTTCTAAATCGCTCTCATACCTTTAACGCGGTCTGTTTTTAGGTTTGTTAGGATCAAGTTCTGGCGGTGGAGGCGGTTCTACCTTGCGTTCGCGCTCCTGCTTTTCTTGGCTAGCCTTCTCAATCGCACGCGCCTTGGCATCCTCCGTCTGACTTACCTTTAAATCCGCCGGATCAATCTTCACGGCCTGACCGTCTTCTTGCTCTCCTGCACTTATCTTTTCAGCCTTTTCAATCCGAACCTGTAATTCCTGTCGCTCGGTAATTTGCGCGCTAACCAGTTTTTGCAGTTCTTTGGCATCGCGAGCATTACAGGCCTCTTTATCGGCCAAGTTCTCACGTTTGGTGCGCGCATATCGTCCAGTTAAACGATCCCAAATACCAACAAGTCCAC
>JALSYJ010000349.1 GCA_027071965.1 Robiginitomaculum sp.
TACTGCCACGAAAAAGACAGAATATGTGGCAAATGTGGATTTGCTTGGCTGGTGGACGGATTTATTTGAAGTTCCCTGTGTGGCCATTGGCGGAATTAAGCCTGAGAATGCCGCTTTACTTGCGCGGGCTGGTGCAGATTTTGTGGCCGTTTGTTCAGGCGTCTGGGATGGGCCACATGGGCCGGTCTCGGCAATACGGGAGTTGGAAGCAGCTTTGAAGATAGCATGATAAGTCGTATAGTTTTTGTCCATATTGCTTTGCTTACTTGGGGTTTGGCTTACCCGGCATTGGCCCAGCAAGCCCCTGATTCTGCATCAAACTCAGATATTTCAGTAACAGAATCAACACAGACAGATATTGCTCTTGGGCAAACAGCACAGTCATCTGAGGACACAATTGCGCGGCAAAACCCGTTTGATCTTGGATTCTCCTTGCCTAAGTTTACCGTTGATAACGGTGATCATACTGCTCTTGAGGCTATCAAGGCGTGGCAGGAGCAAGATTATGTCAAAGCCCGTGTGCTTGCAGCCAGTGCCGGGGCTGAGGGAAATGGACAGGCACAAATGCTGTTTGCAATTTTGCTTGAACAGGGCAAAGGCGGGCCAAGGCAGCCGGAAAATGCGGTGGCGTGGTATATGGAGGCCGCTAATAATGGTCAAGCTGATGCCTGGCTGTCACTGGCGCGGCTGGCGCTTGCAAACAATGGAGGATTATCGGCTGGTGATGGTCGCAAGTTTTTGTTAAAAGCCGCCGAGAATAATATTTCTGAGGCATTTTTGGCTTTGGGGCGTGTATATGCGGCAGGGATAGGCGGTGCCCCTGATGAACAGGCCGCCGAGCGCTGGTTTCGTCAGGCGATTGCGGTCGGTATAAACCAGGGCCGTGTTGCGCTGGCAGATTTGCTGCTTACGCAGAACAAGGATGATCAGGCTCTGGCGCTATACAAAACTGCTGTATTTGGTGGCTCTGTTGAAGCGGCCTATAAGCTGGGCGTATTGCAAACAGATCCGGACAGTCCAGTTTATGATCCTGATCAGGCAGGTAAGCAATTACAGGTGGCCGCAGATGCCGGAAACCCGCGCGCCATGACCGCCTATGGCATATTCCTGTCCGGAGGTAATCCACCATTACCGGCGCGGGCTGCTCGCTGGTTCCGCAAAGCAGCCTTGGCAGATGAGGCAGAAGGTCAGTATCTGTACGCCCTGTCTCTGGCCAAGGGCGAAGGGGTGGTGATGGATCGTGAGCTTGCATATGAATGGGCATTGCGAGCCAGCAATAATGATCCATCTCAGGATGAATATAACAAGCTGGCAGAGCTGTTACGGCTGGAATTATCTCCTGCGGTTCGGGATCTGATATTCGCCAGAGCACAAATGCCACTGATGATCATGAGCAAAGCGCCAGCGAAACAGTTGACCGATTGATGGCCACGGCATAGATGAGTGCCAAACAGTTTATCAAGGAATGTCAGGCCATGAAAATAAATGGAAATGAAATCCGTCCGGGAAATGTAATTGATCATCAAAACTCATTGTGGCTGGCGGTGAAATGCAATGCGGTAAAGCCGGGAAAAGGCGGGGCATTTAATCAGGTGGAATTAAAAAACCTGCTAAATGGCAGCAAGTTAAACGAACGTTTTCGTGCCTCGGAGAAGGTTGAAAAAGTTCGGCTTGAACAAAAGCCACACACTTATCTGTTCGATAATGGCGATACCTTAGCATTTATGGACTGCGAGACTTTCGAACAGGTGGAGTTAATGAAAGAGTTTGTTGGTGATGTAGCTGCCTATTTGCAGGATGGCATGGAGGTTTCCATCGAATTTTACGAGGAGCGACCTATTTCGCTGGATATGCCGGATCAGGTTATCTTAACAGTTACCGATACCGAGCCGGTGGTAAAGGGGCAGACTGCGGCTAATTCTTTTAAGCCTGCCATATTGGAAAACGGGGTTCGTACACAAGTGCCGCCATTTGTCGGGGTTGATGAAAAAGTGGTGATCTCTACTGGTGATGGATCCTATGTAAAGCGTGCTGACTGATTGTTCTGGCCTGTAAAAGGATTTTACCATGGTAACCGCTTCTGGCTTGCACAATATTATGATGGGTGCTGCGCGCACAGCCGCCAGAGCTCTAAATCGCGATTTTGGCGAGGTTGAGCATTTACAGGTTTCTAAAAAAGGCCCGGCGGATTTTGTAAGCTCTGCTGATAAAAAGGCCGAAGAAATTCTTGTGGAAGAACTCACTGCATCACGCCCAGGATATGGCTTTTTGCTTGAAGAAGGCGATGAGATAAAGGGTACTGATCCATCACACCGTTTTATTATCGATCCGCTGGATGGCACCACAAATTTTTTGCACGCAATTCCACATTTTAGCATTTCCATTGCTCTTGAGCGCAATGGTGAATTGGTTGCCGGGGTGATTTATGATCCGATCCGCGATGAAATGTTTCGTGCTGAAAAAGGCAAAGGCGCGTTTTTGAATGATCGCAGAATTAGGGTTTCTGCACGCAAGGCTCTTGATACATCGTTGCTGGCTACCGGTATTCCGTTTAAGGGAAAACCCGGTCACGGGCAATTCCTAAAAGAGCTGCATAGAATGAGCCAACAGGTATCTGGAATAAGGCGTCTTGGCTCCGCAGCCTTGGATATGGCATGGCTGGCGGCGGGCCGCTATGACGGATATTGGGAGCGTAATCTTAATTTATGGGATATTGCTGCCGGGATTGTTCTGGTGCGCGAAGCTGGCGGGCTGGTCACCAATATGGATGGAGGGGTAGATATAGACGGCAGTTCAATCATTGCTGCTACCCCAAAATTGTATGAGCCAATTAAGACTGAACTGGACAAGGTGAGGCCATAAGGGACTTGCCCCTAATATGTTCAGCTATCTCGGCGGTATTGTCCTGACCGGTTTGCAAAACTTAAAAAAACCCTGAACAGGATCGAATTTGCCTGTATAGTACCTTGCCTGTGCTCGTTAAGTATCAAGGAACTGTTATGGAAAACTCAAATTATGCCATTACCAGCTTCACCGGCCCGGCCCGGTATTTGTTGTGGATGACTGGTTTTGTATTAGGGGTCGCAGCACTTGGTTATTTCCTGGAAGAACAGGTAAAGGCCGCCTTTTTTGCCAATGAAGCTATCAATGGTTTAATTCTGTTCGTGTTTGTGGTGGCGGTTTTATACTGTTTTCGGCAGGTTTTGAGCGTGGCACCGGCTGTGGGCTGGGTTCGCAGATTAACCCGCTCTCGTGACTTTGATGAAATGTCCTCACCGCCGGGCCTGATTGCGCCTTTGGCGGTGTTGCTTTCAGAGACACCAGGCAAATTGAGTCTGGCAGCAGGCTCCAGCACCTCGATTTTAGACGCGGTAAGCTCACGTATGGATGAGGCAGGTCAAATTACCCGTTATCTGGGCCGCTTGCTGATTTTTCTGGGACTTCTTGGTACATTTTGGGGATTGTTGCAAACAGTTGGATCGGTAGGAGCTGCGGTCAGCGCCTTGTCCAATGGCACCGGTGGCGAGGAGGATATTGCCAAGCTGATGCTGGCGCTGGAAGAGCCGATTAAGGGTATGGGAACAGCCTTTTCCTCATCTTTATTCGGGCTGGCTGGTTCTTTGGTAATCGGGTTTCTTGATTTGCAGGTTGGACAGGCCCAGCGCCGGTTTTTCATGGAAATCGAAGACTGGGTACACTCCATTTCACGGGTATCTACGGCGGTGGATGCGGAACCGGGTTCTCCGGCCTATATGGGAGCTTTGCTCGAGCAGTCATCGGAGAATATCAAATCTTTGGAGCACGTGCTACGTCAGGCAGAGCGTGATCGCAATGAAGGCATAGAAGCAGTACGACAGGAAATAAAATTACTGACCAAAACCATGGTTGGCCTATACAGGGATGGGCGCAAGTAATGGCCCGGATCCGAAAATCCAGGGGTGAAGCGGAAGATTACTGGCCGGGGTTTGTTGATGCTTTGGCTACGCTTTTGTTGGTGGTAGTGTTTTTACTGGCGCTGTTTATTGCCGCTCAATTTACCCTTGGCCGGGCCTTGTCCTCCAAAGATGCAGCGCTTGACAGCGTGCGGGCAAGGCTTTCTGCTCTGGCGGAATTACTGGCGCTGGAAAAAACCAAAAATGCTTCGGCACAAGAAGAAATTGCCCGGCTTATGGTAACGCTGGAAGAAGCCCGTGAGGCTTCGGCTGAACAGGCTAGGCTGATTGCCAGCCTGCAGGACGGTATTGCTAAAGGAGAGGCTTCGCTGGCTTTAACCGAGCAAAAGCTGGCTGAGGAACGCGAATTAAGTCAGCAGGCAAGAGATGAGGTGGCGGCGCTTACTGCTCAATTAGCTGCCTTAAATGCGCAGTTGAATAAATTAAACGAAGCCCTGCAGGCCGCCGAAGCAAAGGACGCAGAACAAAAGGTACAGATTGTAAATCTGGGCAAACGCTTAAATGCAGCGCTGGCACGACAGGTTTCAGAACTGGCCAAATACAAGTCCGACTTTTTTGCCAAAATGCTGGAGATTATGGCGGATCGCCCCGGAGTTCGGGTTGAAGGAGACAGGTTCGTATTTGAAAGCGATGTCTTATTTGCCAGCGGCTCGGCGGACTTAAATCCGGCTGGAGAGCAGCAATTGGCGATAATTGCAAATGCAATAATTGAAATTGCCAATGATATTCCCACCAATATTGAATGGGTCATCCGGGTTGACGGTCATACGGATGTGGTTCCGATAAGACGCGGATTTTCCAGCAATTGGGAATTGTCCACTGCCCGAGCATTATCGGTGGTGGAGTTTTTTCAGCAAGCTGGTGTGCCTCCTAAGCATCTTGCTGCTGCCGGATTTGGTCAATATCACCCAATTGACCGGGGGCGTAGCGCTGAAGCCCTGGCTCGCAATCGAAGAATTGAGCTTAAAATGGATAACCGCTAGGGCCGCACAAAGTCTTGCCCAGTGGGGCGGCTCTGGTTACAAGTATGCAGATTTTATTTCTCAGCATATAGGGCTTTTTCATGGCAGGTCACAGTAAATGGGCCAATATTCAGCACCGCAAGGGTCGACAGGACAAATTGCGAGCAAAGGCTTTTTCAAAACTATCCAAAGAGATAACTATTGCGGCCAAAATCGGCGGCCCCGATCCTGATGGAAACCCAAGACTGCGGCTGGCCATTAAAAACGCCCGTGGCGAAAGCATGCCCAAAGACAATATACAACGGGCAATTACCAAGGGTGCTGGCGGTGATGGCGAAAGTTATGATGAAATTCGGTATGAAGGCTTTGGCCCAGGGGGCGTCGGGGTGATTGTCGAGGTGTCCACGGACAATAAAAACCGCGCCGCCATGGAGGTTAGAACTGCTTTTGCCAAAAATGGCGGCAATCTGGGTGAAACCGGCTCGGTTTCATTTATGTTCGACAGTGTAGGAGAGATAAAATACCCGGCTGATGTGGCCGATGAGGAGGCAATGTTTGAAGCTGCGCTGGATGCTGGTGCCGATGATGTGGTATCGGACGAAAATCAGCATGTTATCTATTGCGCCCGTGAAGATATGACTGATGTGGTGGCACGGCTGGAAAAAACCTTTGGTGAGGCAAAGGCTGCCAATTTGATCTGGAAACCGCAAAACAATATTGAGGTTGATGCTAAAAACGCCGGTACGCTGTTAAAAATGCTGGAAGTATTGGAAGATTGCGATGATGTGCAGAACGTCTATGCCAATTTTGATATTTCCGAAGAAGTGATGGCCTCACTTGATGAGTAAATGATGTGGTTTTCTCGAAACATTCCTTTACTGGCATTATTGCTGTTTTTGTTTGGCGCCTGTTCGGCACCGGCACCCGATGATACGCCAAAGCCTGTAAGCGCTACTCAGCAATCGGACGATCACCACCGTACTGCCCGTTATCTGGGAAATGCCGGAGTGATGGTGCAAGACGGCGATACCAAATTATTGTTTGATCCCTTGTTTGAGAAAAATTTTGAGACCTATCAATTGGTTCCACCGCGGATTAAGGGTGCGCTGATGCTAGGTAGCGCGCCTTATGATGATATTGATGTGTTGTTCATAAGCCATGCTCATGATGATCATTTTGCCGCAGAGACGGTTTTAGCTTATTTACAAACATTCCCGCAGGTAAAACTGGTGGCTCCGAAACAGGCAGTGGACAAATTACTTGCAGCGGGTCTCTCAGATACGGCGCAGGTGTTTTCCATCGACCAGAGCTCCTCAGATCTGCCGGTTTTAATTCAGGCAGGGGATATTTTTGTAGAAGCCGTAACCATTCCTCATTCTGGTGGCGAGCGCTTTGCCGAAGTTCGCAATACCGTATATCGGGTGCAGGTAGCCAAGGATCTAAGGGTATTGCATTTAGGCGATGCCACCATAGAAACCGAGCCATTTGCAGTGCACAAGGTGTTCTGGGGTCGCCAGATAAACAATCTGGTTTTTACCCCTTATTGGCTATACAAAAATCGACAGCGCCGGG
>JALSYJ010000350.1 GCA_027071965.1 Robiginitomaculum sp.
GAGCTATTATGATGCCATACGCAACGCTCCTCCTGAGCGCATAGAGGCTATTGATATGGGCCGGCGCAGCTTACACAATGAAGGATCAGAGCTATTACTGGCCCGATTAGAAGGAAAGGTTGAAATGGATTTTAATACGGCCCGTCGCCTGTTTACTTTGCTGTGCTCCTTACACCGTGGACAATCTGTATGACCTCACCAAAAAATATATTGTTTGCCTGTACAATGAATTCGATTCGCTCGCCAATGGCTGCGGCTCTGGTCAGGCGTAAGTTCAAAGGAAAAATCAAGGCCGATAGCTGTGGGGTCTATGACGGATATCTTGATCCATTCATGGTGCAGGTGATGGAAGACTGGGGTGTTGATCTTGCCGAGCACACCCCAAAAAACTTCGATGATCTTGATTTGCAGCAATTTGACCTGATTGTTGTGCTGACCCGGGCAGCGCAGGAAAGAGCTATGGAAATTTTGGGCGAGAACGGCCCTAAAATAGAGTTTTGGGAAATTCCAAACCCGACAGAACAAATGTTCGGCCCGAGAGACCTGCGGGTTATGGCTTATTCAGATTGTCGTAATTTACTGGACAAGAAAATTGCCACACAATTCCGCAAGGTTAAATAATCGGTTTTATCAAAGCTTTCAGTGAAAAAGATCATAGACAGTTGGCCCTTGCTTGCTTATAAACCCGGCTTCTGATGCTGGGTGCTAGGCGCCCAAGCCCATGCCCGGGTAGCTCAGGGGTAGAGCAGCGGACTGAAAATCCGCGTGTCGGTGGTTCAAATCCGCCCCCGGGCACCATTTTTCTCATGAAAAACTACTGGTAAAGAATGATATTCTTAACTTGAGTGCGGTTTTATGGTTTTGGGAATCGTCTGAGTTTTGTGTTCCAGGTCAGGCAAAAAAGAGGGCCAGCGCAATGCACTGGCCCTTGTTCAAGGTCGGTCGATGAGGGACGTTTCCTCCCCGAAAACGTCAAACAAAACGGTTGCCCGTCTCATCTGGCTGCATATTTGTCCTTGCAGATCACTAAGTCAAGTTAACAAATCAGTTTGTCCAATTGCATGACTGTACCAATCGCATATTGATCCCGAGACAATCTGCCGCAAGTATCTGCCTTGGCTAAGTGCAGTTTTGGCGGCAAGGTCATGTTCCTTGATTTGACTTGAAGACGTTCGCCACAGCATCACCACAGCATCAGATGGTGCTCACACAGGTATCAATATGATCAACAAGCCGGCTCCAATCCCCCGACTGCCACCTGCGGCAAAGGCTTTGATCAAGCCCCTGCCCATGCCGGTATTGTCCTTGCTTATGAACCGTCTCGCCCGGCAAAGCATGGCTCGCTATCCGTCGATTTTTGCTAGGCTTGGCAGCCATGTGAGTAAGTCTTTCCTGATTGACCCTATTGATTTGCCATTTGTATTTTTGCTGCATCCAGTGCCAGATGCGCCAAAAATATATGTGTATCGGCGGCCCAAATCTCTGTCATGGGATGGGCGGATTGCCGGGCCGCTGGCGGCACTTTTGGGGATGGTGCATGGGGCCTATGATGGAGATGCCTTGTTCTTTTCCCGTGACATTGTTCTTGAAGG
>JALSYJ010000351.1 GCA_027071965.1 Robiginitomaculum sp.
GGAATACACGATACCCATTAGCGGATCGCTGGCCGCATCAAGAGCAGATTTAACATCTGCAACCGGCTCTTTTACCAGAGCCCCAGCAGATGCAATTGCCCCATCACCACCAGACTTTACATAGTCAGAAGTTTCTTTTGCGTACTTTTTGGGAAGATATTCCAAAATCGGTGGTCGCCCCTCCACCACTTTTCCAATTGAAATATATAACTGAAAAACTGATGTCTGGAAAATACCCAGGCCAACAAGCTTCTTTACCAGATTGCCCGTGGAAATGACCACATAAAGCCCGGTCATCATCAAAATAATGACCACCCAGTAATTAAAATGTCCAACAATGAAATCCAGCATAGCAATTACCAGTTCTGATCCTTCAAATCCCGATACCGACCGGCAAATCCGTAATAAATCGACAACATAACACCAGCTACCGTCACCAGAACCCCAAGCTCAATAATCAGGATACCAACATGTTGCGCATGAATGGTGTCGTGAGTATCCAACATATTATAATCAAGGAATTTGCCGCCCATAATAATAGTTACCAACCCAAGACCGCCATAAATCAGCACGCCTAAAATACTACAGAACCGAACCAGACCCGGAGGCACGGCACGTCTGGTTTCATCCATGCCGAAAATCAGGGAATACAAAATCACCGCCGAAGCAAAAATCACCCCGGCCTGGAAGCCCCCACCAGGGCCGTAATCGCCATGAAAATGCACATAAAGCGCATAAACAACAATGAGTGGGATCAGCATTTTGGCAATAACACCCAATACCACATGGTGGTTTGAAGGAGACTTTATCGCCTCAGCAACAACCGAAGACTTCTTTGTTGGTTTTTCTTTTTCACCTGCCAGCTCGCTATCTTCACTAACGGATTTTGCGCCATCAATGCCTAGGATCAGCATGACACCAAATCCGGCAGTAAGAACCACGACAACTTCGCCAAAAGTATCAAAACCACGATAACTGGCCAGAACTGCAGTCACCACATTAGGCACCGAAATATCGGTAATGGTACGTGTCATATACTCAAGACCGACATAGCTGTTGGCTGGAGAATTGGCATCGCCGAACATTGGCATGTCATAGGTTGCATAAAACAAGGCGACACCCGTTGCTGTTACCACCAGCAAAGCTGTCCAGTGTCGAAGCGGCGTAGTTGGTAGCGCCGTGCGCGAGGTAAGTAGCATGGCACCAAGCATTAGAACCGTAGAAATACCCGCCCCCACAGCAGCCTCTGTAAACGCCACATCCACAGCATCCAGCGAAACAAACCAGGTTGCCGCCAGCAGAGAGTACACACCAAACAACATGACAACTGAAAACAAATTGGTCAGACGGACAATTGCAATGGCAACAACCACTAACATGCTGAGCAGTATCATGTCCAAAATCGTAAACAGGTTAATCGGCAGATTCATATCTACCGGAAAGCTCATTTCCATTTATCCGTCCTCGCGATCACGTGGATGCGGAGGCGCAATAGTTCCAAGACGAGGCTTCAGCCCCGCCTTGTGCGCTGCATTGGCCACGGCGTGCGTAGCCGTAGGAGATGTTAAAAACAGCAACATGCCAACCAAAGCCAGCTTGGCAGAAGTCTGTGTCAGCCCTGATTCAACTACCATCCCACCCAGCAGAAAAATAGTTGCCAAAGTATCCGTAATGCCTGCTGCGTGAATGCGGGCGTAAAAATCCGGCAAACGCAAGACACCGATTGAACCAATAAGCATAAAACACGCGCCAGCCAGCATCATGGCCCCGGCAAGACCATGACGGGCAAGATCCAGCCATACCCCCCACTCAATCATTTGTCTTCTCCTGCGGCATATTCCCGTGGAGCCATATCTGACAAGGCAATATCCAAAGACCGGTACCGGAAAAATTTAAGAATTGCGATAGTACCGATAAAGTTCATCAATGCGTACAATATCGCAATATCAACCCCATCGGGACGATTGATCAGAAAACTGAACAGGCACAAAAACAAAACAGTTTTGGTTCCAAACGAGTTAACCGCCAAAACACGGTCATACAATTGCGGCCCGCGCAGCAATCGGGCCAATATCAGCGCCATCGACAGCGTAATCAATAAGGAAATAAAGAAAATCAAAACGCTGGCTCCTTCTCTCCGGCAGCAATGGCGCATCTTCTAGCCATTTCCGCAAAATCACCGCGATTGGTCATTTCCTTTAGAAGCGTGTGCACAATCACCTCATCATCATCGAGATCAATACTAACCGTCCCCGGAGTAAGAGTAATGGAATTAGCAAATAAAGCCCTCCCAAACCCACTGGATGGCAGGGTTTTTACTCGGATCAATCGCGGTGTAAGCACCATATCGGGACGAAGAATTGTTGCGCTTATGATTATGGTGGATTTCCATATTTCCACCACCAGCCACACTAAATAAGGCACCATGCGAAACAGATTAAAATACGGGACTGACTCATTATCAATAATCCGCATCCTGATAGTCAGAATAATCGTAAAAATCACTGATGCCGAGCCAAGCCACAACAAAAGCGGTTTATTAAAATAGCCCGAAAGCACAAGCCACAAAGTGACCAGCACAATAATCAATGCTATAATATAACGCACACCAAGATAACGCATACTCCCCCGCCCTCGACTCACTTTTTAAGGCAGTGAGAGTTTACGCAAGAGAATTCGGATTGCCAGTCTTTTCGGCCAGTTTACGAAGGGTTTTGCATAATTTTCGCCGTATACGAAAATTTTGCCTGTTTTACTCTCTGTCAAATAGAATTGCATACGGTAATTGAGGCATGAACCTTAAGAGAATTTCCAATTCATAAAACCCGGGATTTGCTTCATATCTTGCTTATCACATTTATTCAGCCGCAAAACCCTCGCTTAAAATAGCGAGGCTTGCCGTCGCGGTAGCGCACAAAGAGTCCTCAAGTAGCCGCTAGGCGGTAGGACAAACAAAGAGTCCTCAAGTAGCCGCTAGGCGTTAGGACATTTACCCGTCCTCAAGTAGCGAAGCGGTAGGACGTTAAAAAATCTTCCCACTTTTGCTTGCAAATGCAAATCTTTGTTTATCGCATTTTGACCGCAAAACCCGCGCTTAAAATAGCGAGGCTTGCCGTCGCGGTAGCGCACAAAAAGCTTCCCACTTTTGCTTGCAAATGCTTTAGCCCCGGGTGCCAAACACCAATGATGCTGCTCGATCTGGTGTGCTAAGATTATAAGCCTCGCCCATATCACCTTCTCGAATTCGCCGACGCAGATCACTGGACAACGATGAACTAAGCGCCCAGTTCCAGTATCTAAGCACAGTTTGCGCCTTATTTGATGAAAGCGTATCAAATGTATACAAAACCCGCTCAAACCCGGCATTATTATTCAAATTTTCTATTCTGCATCGCCCCATGGCAGCCCACATCTTGCCCAGATATTCACGCTTCAATCCCGTAGCCTTGCACAAAACTGCAATCGGCTCGCCGCCCTGATCCGCCAGAATTCTTGCGCCGGTTATCGGCTTTATTCCCGAAAGGTAGGAGATTTCCTCTGACACCGCCACATCCATTTTCACCACAGCAGCATCTACCGCATCTTCCAGACTGCTATATGGGCTTTTTTCCAGCGCGGCACGATTGCGCTGCCGCCGCTCAATAAACTGTATGGCCTTGCGCGCCAGAGGATCCTGCCAGTTTTCAGCCGCAACCAGCTCAAAAACATCAGCCGCAGATTCTTGCATCAGCACTCGATCCACACAAAAGCGCAGAAAAATCCGTTTTCGATCCTCCTCATTCGCCCACCAGAACAAGGTTAAACCCTGACTTGGCCGCAATTCAGGCCGCGACAATAACAGACCGCACAGGCTCGTGTGAGCCCTTGTAAGCTCCACCAATGCTTCTAATGAGCGGTTTGACAGGCTGGCTTCCGGGTTACGCAGCAATTCTTTGGCCACTTCTGCTTCTGCATAGGAGGTCAGCTTTTCAACGACCAACTCGCTAACATGTTTACGCCGGGCAATCAGTATCCGGTGCTTTAGCCCACCATTTGTGGCAGCATGAACCAGATCCACATCAGAAATAGTCTGGCTGTTCTCTAAAACCGGAGCTGCAATATCAAACTCATCAGCCGCCAGCATACGCAATAATAATGGCGGAACATCGCCAAGACTTGCCACCCTGCGCGCGCAACGCGCCCGCAATTCCGGTTCTGCCTCGCGCAGCATGTCCATCAACAAATCACCAACCATGTGACGTTCTACCGGCGAAATACGGCTATCCGGTAAGCATACCAGATCCGACAGGCGCTTTAGCAGGGTCGAACGCGCCCGGCCAATGACCGGGGACTCTGGCGCAGTTTCAGGCGCTTTGGCAGCCTCAGATATCATTTACCTATCCTGATATTTGCGTATTTAACGAACAGCAGTGAAGCAAGCCTTGGTTAACCAACCGTCACTTATGTCCAAAATTCTGCTGTTACTTAAGGTCTGTCAGATCGAAATTCCAGCAAAAAACCGGCCAGAGCCACCGTAAAGGAGCCAAGAGCCATAAAAAACAATATCGGGCTTTTTACATATTCGCCATCAGGGGTAAATGAAACCGGGGCATTGATGCCAAGAAACGGGGACAGATGAAAGGCTATTGCTCCACCTAGCACAAGCAAGGCCAGCAGCAGACCAAACCGGCGTACTGACGGCCACAGCAATAACAGGGCAGACATAATTTCCGCTGCTCCGATGAACCTGCGCACCCATGGCTCAAATGCGTTAATACCGGTTGTAACAGCAATATAACTAAATACGGCATTGGGATCAGTAAATTTCTGCGCACCCATGAATATCAAGAACAAAGCCAAGACAATTGCTAAAGACCAACTGATTTTTTTCATTTTCCCCTCCCCGCTGTTTTGCTGTATATTGCCCAAGCAACCATATATTTTCCAATCACATTTGTGAGACCAGAACTTGATGAAAAAGCTATCACAACATCAGATAGAAATTGCCCGCAACCACGGCACCGAAGCACCGTTCTCCGGGCCGTGGCTGCATGAGAAGCGCGCTGGTACTTATTCCTGCGCAGCCTGTGGCAATAAGCTGTTTTCCAGCACCTGCAAATACGACTCAGGCTCTGGCTGGCCAAGTTTCTGGCAGATGCTGCATAAGTCCTCCCTTGCGACAACCATTGATGCAAAGCTTGGAATGAAGCGAACCGAAGTGCATTGCGCCAATTGCAAAGCCCATATGGGGCATGTGTTTGATGATGGCCCAAAGCCCACCGGGCTGCGTTATTGTATCAATGGCACGGTACTTGATTTTGAACCATCTGATCAAACTTCCTAAAGCATTTTTGGCCGCAAAACCCGCGCTTAAAATAGCGAGGCTTGCCGTCGCGGTAGCGCACAAAAACCTTCCCACTTTTGCTAAAAATGCTCCCTAACCCCGCAAATAAGCCATATCCGGGTTATTTTTGCGCCAAATAACATTGTCCATCATAAAATGATGAATATTGATGAAGCCGGTAATGGTGGCAAAATAAATCGTTGGCCCTAACGCCTCCTCATCCCAGTATAAATTCTGATCCAGCCAGTCAGGGGCAATATGAAACCCTATCCAGCCCAGAACCAGCGCAATCGCTGCCACCCCTGCCAATTGGCGAAATACCGTGAGCTTTGTGGCTCCTGCGTGTGATCGCGCCCGTCCCCGCTCCAATAGATAGACAAAGAACAGATACTGCACCGAATGCAAGGCCGGGATCAGATAACTGAACGCCTCATTCAAACCCGTCCATACCACCCACAAATACAGGGTAATGAACAGGCCTGACACCGGAGCTATTGGCGGAAACTTGCGCAATAGAACGAATTTACGCACCAAAATGCCAATGGCGCCAATTCCTGATGATACGAACAGGACAAACATCACATCAATCGGAATTTGCCCAAATCCCATAGCCATATATTCGACCCCATCCATCTCAAAAGGTACCCGCTCGGCCATTGGCATGGTCCAGGCATAAATCCAGGTGATCAGACAATGGGCAATGATCAAATTACTTTCCAGCTTTGAGTAAAACACTCCACGACGCGCCGAAAGTACCGAAAAAGCACCATAGCCCTGCTTTACATAATGCCACCCCACCAGAATGAACATAAACTGCATCATACCAGCAGCCATTAAACCAGAGGAAAACACAAATATACCAACCACCCACAATAGTAATAAGAACGGCAATACCAGCCCTGCCATCACATAGCGTATCTGCTCCGGGCGTTCATAACCCTTCCCTTTGATTTTATTGATAAAATCACGATAGAAAATCTGATAAGTTACCATAAAGTGCGGATCATTGATCACATAGGCCAGCCAGATGCTGGCAACTCCGACCAGGCCGGCTTCGGCCTCCTTGCCATCGGGTGCAAACAACAGGCACAAAGGCAGAAGAATTATTGACAGTCCACCGGCAGCAAAGAACTCGGCGGTTCTGG
>JALSYJ010000352.1 GCA_027071965.1 Robiginitomaculum sp.
CAGCATGAATGTTCGTAAGCCCTGATCGGTGCTCATATCCATGGTTTGTGCACCAGCAAAAGTGCGATGTTGGTTATCCATCAGTAGTTTCCTCAAAATCAACATCCCGATATTGGGACCATTGCCCCTAATATCGGTTGTTTCGCAGCTAAAATCAAGAGTTTCCGGATGCTGCGCAGGTGACAATTGTGCAATCTCAGTCTAAATCCAGTGGGTTTTGCAAGTTATGGATTGTTTGTCATGCGTTTGTTTGCCGGGCTTAAAGTTCCTGCTCTGGCTCAGGAAAAATTAGTGCGCTTGCAAGGCGGTCTGGCCGGTGCCCGCTGGCGACCAGAGGAAAATTTTCATATTACCTTGCAGTTTTATGATGAGGTGCCTGAGCAGAACCTTCCTGCCCTTGAAGATGCTTTACAGCAAATAAGGTTTACCGCTCTTGATTTTCGGGTATCTGGACTTGGCACTTTTGGCCGCAAAAAGCCATTTGTGTTGTGGGCCGGAGCTGATGGTGCCGACACTCACGATCAAAAGAATCTGCGGGAGTTGGCTCGCAACTGCTTTAATGCCGGGCGTAGTGCCGGGCTTGCGCTTCAATCTTCCAATTACCGGCCCCATATTACTCTGGCCTATTGCAAAAATGCCCGTCAGGAGGACCTTGCCAGATATTTACAGGAAAATAGCGGGTTTTTAGCCTTTGATTTTACCTGTGGGCAGTTTGCCCTTTATTTATCAAGGTTAGGCAAACATCCTTCACGATATGAAATTATTGCAGAGTTTCCCTGCTCTTGAAATTACTGTAGATTCTGTGAGCAATGGGTCTGGTCAAAGTCAAACAAGCTGATTATATTTGGGCAGATTAGTAAGATAAACACCTTGGATTTTAAGGGGATTAAAATGGCACCTTTGTGGGCTTTACTTGGAACCGTTGCCTTGTTCGGCATTTTGAACCTGATTGAATATGGTCGTCTTGACTAGGTCAGGCCCCAGGTTCTGAAAAACTAGTCGTTGAATTTCATTGCGGCTTGGAGCACTTTTCAGGCGGAAAATACTTGAAATTTGCATTAAATCCTCGCCTGCCGCATTTATTCAACCGCAAAACCCGTCCTTAAAATAGCGAAGCGGTAGGACATTATAGACTCCTCAAGTAGCCGCTAGGCGGTAGGACACAAAAAACTTCCCACTTTTGCTAAAAATGCTCTAGCTGGCGCTGGCCTGCCATTGGTTTTCGGTGTCAGTGGTGGTCAGTGCAATGAACTCAATGCCCTGTCCATTTGAAACGGCCTCGGCTCTGCCGCCCAGATCGCGGGCAATAAGCCCTGTATAATAAGGCTGTATGGATCTTCCATCAAAACCGGTGTCAGGCTCCATGCCCTCAAGCGCATCAGCAGTGATCGGCAATAATCGGGCCCGATCGCCTTGTGCGTGAACCCGTATGCGTGCCGCAGAGCTGGCCTCAATGGTTATTTTGCCGCCGCGAGGTACAGATTCAAAGCCAAGCAATACCAGATTAAGTAATATTCGTGCAGCAGGTTTGGACAGACTTGCCGCAGCCACACGCCAGACAATTTCTGCCTTGGCTGTCTCAAATACGCCATCAATCAGGCGTTTAAGCTCGGTGGTTGCCACTTGTCCGGGTGCTGATGTTCCGGCACCAAAGGCCAGCCTGGCAAATTCAAGCTTGGCCGATGCCTGCTTGGCAGAACCACGGATGAGCTGCATTGCTTCATCATGCATGTCATTGGCGCTATCATCATCAAGCACGTCCAGGGCAGTACCCAAAGCACTGACTGGAGATACCAGATCATGACAGACACGGGCGCACAACAGGGCTGCAAGATCCACAGCAGATAATTCAACGGGTGCGGAAGAAGATTTCATGAATAATATCCCTATCAGGTTGTTTGCTGTGACGGCCAAATGTTTAAGGCCTTAAATGCTTAAGCCAAGTTGCCTGTAGACCATTACCAAGCCGTGAACAGGAGAAAAATATTGTCAAGCCGACAAAATAAAAAGCATATGAAGAATTATCTGGCCTCAAGCGGCCAAATAACCAAAAAAGTGTGCTATACCAAGTAATTGTTCCTGAAGGTAGAATATCTGGCTTCGGGCTTGGATTCAATCAAAAAACAAGTACACTGCACGCGCGCTGGCAAAGGAATTTGAAAGTGCGCTCAAGGTTCATTAACCTGAATCTGGTTCATTTATATACGAATCTGGCAATGGTCAGGTTTGAGCAAATAATCAAGAACATCATAGCATGTTCATAAAACCAAGGGACGTTGGCATGGGTGGAAAACCGTTTCCGGTAGTGATGTATTTTATCCCGGCAGCATTGCTGATAATGGCGATTGTCAATTCGTTTTTTGGTGTCAAACCAGAACCGGCACAGGCTTTAAGCGCTACGGTTCAAAATGTATCAGTTATAGTACCGCCGGCACCTGATTTGCCAGAGCTGAAGAATGTGGCGGATCAGGTATTTGCCTCATTTGTTGATAATTCTGACCGCAGGCAATTGAGCCTTAAACTTAAACCCGGTGGAACGCTTGCGGTATTATTGGATGATGCAGGTGTTGGACGGGTAGAGGCGGCCTATGTTATTCAGGCCATAAGCAAATTATTTAACCCACGGAGTTTTCGTGCGGGCCAGCAATTGAAACTGGTGCTGGAGCCAAGAGGCGACAACAAATCTGCAATGCATCTGGTAAGCCTTGCAACCAGAATTGATGCCGAGCGCACTATTTTGGTTCGACGCGACGAAAATGGCAGTTTTCACTCCAGAGAATTATTGCGCGAGACCTCACCGGAACTGGTGCGGGTGCAAGGAGCTATTTCCGGCAGCTTGTATTTGAGCGCCCTTGAGGCGGGGGCCTCTGATGCTGCCATTTTGGAGTTTTCGCGTTTATATGCCTATTCGGTAGATTTTCAGCGCGGTATCCGCGCAGGAGATAGTTTTGACATGGTGTTTGAGCGGCTGGTTGATGAACAGGGACGCATGGTCAGAACCGGCAATCTTTTATATGCACGCTTGATGCCGCGAAAGCGTGATTTGAAGCTGTATCGCTATCAGACCCCTGATGGCGAAGTGGGCTATTATAATGAAAAAGGCGAAAGCGCCCGAAGGTTTTTAATGAAAACCCCGGTAGAAGGTGCGCGGATTTCATCCAGTTTCGGTAGACGCAAACACCCTGTACTTGGCTATACTCGCGCTCATAAGGGAACGGATTTTGCGGCAGTGACCGGAACACCAATTCTGGCTGCGGGCAATGGAGTAATTGAACGCTCATCACGGTTTGGCTCTTATGGCAATTATGTGCGTATTCGTCATTCAAACGGCTTTAAAACCGCTTATGCTCACATGTCAAAATTTGGCCGTGGAATCAAAAAAGGCCGCCGGGTGCAACAGGGACAGATTATTGGCTATGTGGGGGCAACTGGCCGGGTGACCGGGCCGCATCTGCATTATGAAGTATTGAAAAAAGGCCGTCATGTAAATCCGATGACCGTCAAATTGCCTACGGGGCGTAAATTAAAACGCTCTGAACTTGCCGCCTTTGCTCAAGAGGTTGGCCGAATTGATGATCTGCTGTTGCGGATTGGCGCCGAACAATCACAATTGGCAGATGCCAAGACTAAAGAAAAAACCACCGAAAGCTAGGATCAGGAGCCAGGGTAAGTTCTGCATGATAAAGGCGAGTGCTTAAAATCATGCCTGTTTGTCTCTTTTTGATACATTTATAATCTGTACGAATATATATCCGGTGCGCATTTCTCGCTAAATATTACATAAAAACAATGACTTGGTTCATTGGTCTTTGGCCTCTTCTTTGCACCTTGCTGGTTATGAGTGCTATACCAGCCATATCCACAACTTTTGGTTCGTCACAACGACGTACGCCAGACCATGGCAAGGCTAGGCCTGCGAATGTTGTCTCTAATGTGCCAATGGTAATTAAGCCTGCTCGCACCCGCATGGATGCACAAGGCATAAACAGCCATAGTTCAGCATTCCTGACGCAATTGATTGCCGGCGCTGCTCCACGGGGCATTAAGGCCAATATGGCCGAGAAAAATCGGTTCTTTGCAGCTTATGGTGCTAATACACCAGTATCAGGGCCAAGGGTGGAGAGGTGGGCCTAAGTCCGCAAGTGACGGGGCTTGATATTCTGAACACTAACATTCCACCCAAACTCTCACACCATTGTGGCGAATGCCGCAATCCATCCATGTGATGTTTGCGCTAAGAATAGTTGGTAAATTTTCCCTATTCTTCCCGCGTCAAATGCAGGGATGGGCACCGGATCAAAGTCCGGTGTGACGAGAGCGGGTGGCATGTAGGTTGGGGATGTCAAAATTACATAGGTGACGAGGGTCAAGCATGAGGGTCACCATTAGGGTCAGTGTGAATTTTTGCTGTCCCTTGAGTGATACTTGCGCCACCCTGTAATCATACCCAAACAGCACTTTATGGTAATAAAATAACCCTTAAATGACCCTTCTCTATACTGGATGACCCTTGAGGGTCGGGGATAAGTGCTAAAGCTGCCCGCCGGCCTTAAAACCTGTTATAATCGGAAGGTTGGGGGCGACCCCCCCAAAACAAATGCTCTTTGACAGGTAAATATTTTTCTCAAAGCCAATAACCTCAAGGGTTTTGCGCGCTAGCGTGAGTGCAGGCAATTTTAACAGGACAACATATTGGTCTTGTATGACTCTGGCTTTTATCCCGTGGGAAAATGAGGATAAGAGTTTTTGCGTTAAATTAAACAGGTCTTGATCTTAAGGTTTTTGACTAAGTTCACTGGCTGCAAAGCAAAAGGTTTTGGAGCAATATTCGCAAGTCATTTCGATCTGTTCGTCCTTGGTTATCATCTGCTTTACTTCGGCGCGGGTGAAATTTTGCAAAACACCTTTTACATGTTCAGGCGTGCAGGTGCAGCGCTTGTAAACGGGTAATGGTTCAAATGTTCTGACCCCCTGTTCGTGGAACAAGCGGTATAACAGGCGCTGAGTGGTCAGCATTGGATCAGTTAGTTCGTCAGCGCCAACAGTTTCCAGCAGTGCCAAAGCTGTTTGCCATGGATCCTGTTCAGCATCATCTTGATCATCAGCAATTCTTTGCGCCAATATGCCGCCGCCGCGCCAACGAGTAATTCCGTCACCGTCAGTATGTCTGGAAACTGCTAAAATCAGGCGACTTGGAATTTGTTCTGATTGTTTGAAATAGGTTTCTGCGGTGGCGGCAAAGCTGGAAGGTTCAAGTTTGGCAATACCCTGATAGCGGTGCTCTGCCTTGCCCGGATCAATGGTAAGTGCAAATTGGCCGTCACCCATCAATGACTTTAGTTCTGGCGCAGTTTCATCTGGTAATTGCTCCTTATCAGCCCTGATATAGCCGCGCACGCCGCCATCAGTGGTAAAATCCGAAACCAGAAACGAAACCGGGCCATTGCCGCTGGCCTGTACGATTACCCGGCCCGTAAATTTCAGCGATGAGCCAGCTAAAATTGCGCTCAATACGGCTTCACCAAGCAGCCGCGCAACCGGATCAGACAAATTGTGGGCCTGTAAAATCTCGTCCAGGGCCGGGCCAAGGCGCACAATGCGCCCGCGTACCGGCTGACCTTCAAGATGAAATGGTGTTACCAGATCATCAGCACTGTTATTTTGATCGTCGGTATTCATTGGCCAAAGCAATATGCAAGGATCGCCTTTTGCACATGCAGGCGATTTTCAGCTTCATCAAAAACCAGACTTTGCTCCCCGTCAATCACTTCGGCGCTGACCTCTTCGCCGCGATGAGCTGGCAGGCAGTGCAGGAAAACAGCGTTTTTGTCGGCCCTGGCCATTAGCTCGCTATTCACCTGATATGGCGCAAGTATTTTTAACCTGTGCTCAGGGTTTTTGTCACCCATGGAGACAAAGGTGTCGGTAATTACCACATCGGCCCCGGTGACTGCTTCTAAGGGGCTGGTAGTTAGCTTAATTGCGGCACCGGCATTGATTGCATCGGATGTTTCGTCGGTATTTGGGGCAAACTCCGCCGGGCAGGCCAGTTGCAGTGTGAACCCGAATTTTGCGGCGGCATGTATGAAGCTGCTGGCTACATTATTGCCATCCCCAACCCATGCCAGCGTCAGTTTTGATAATTCGCCCTTGTGTTCCTGCAAGGTCATGAGGTCGGCCATAATCTGACAAGGGTGCGAGCGATCGGTAAGACCGTTAATCACCGGGATATTTGCGTGCCGGGCCATTTCATGCACGGTTTCATGGCTGTTGGCACGGATCATCACCGCATCCACATAGCGCGATAATACCCGTGCCGTATCCGCAATGCTTTCGCCCCGGCCCAATTGCATGTCAGAAGCCGACAGCACCATTGACTGCCCGCCCAACTGCCGTATGGCCATGTCAAAGCTTATCCTTGTTCTGGTTGAGCTTTTCTCAAAAATCAAGGCCAGCATTTTGCC
>JALSYJ010000353.1 GCA_027071965.1 Robiginitomaculum sp.
CCATATTCGAAAGTCTACGCACGGTAACAGGTCTTTGGCCAATTGGTAGGTAACATTGGTCACCGCATAGAGGTTGGCATTTATGGACGAGGCCGTGGCGATGAGAGCCGCAATGGCCACTACGGAAAAACCGATGGACCCAAACACGGGTTTTGCGGCTTCTGCCAGCGCAAAATCCTTGGCCGCAATAACGTCAGAAGCAGGTAAATTCCCGAATGTGATCACGGCGATGGCAATATAAAGGGCCATAACAATGCCGATAGAGGTCATGATTGCCCGGGGCAATGTTTTCGCCGGGTTCGGCATGTCTTCGGCCGCATTGGTGATCACACGGAAGCCTTCATAGGCAAAGAAGGTGATGGCCAGACTGTAAAAAAGGCTGCTGACCGGGGGATAGGTTGAGGGCGCCAGCCTTGAGGGGTCAATGAAAAACATGCCCGCAACGGCAAGCCCGACCAGCACCATCATCTTTAGCATAACGACAATATTTTCCAGTTTGGCCATATTGCGCGCGCCGCCCAGATTTATCGCCACGAACAGAAAAATAATGCCAACGGCAAAAATGGATTTCAGGGCCGGCGCACTGCCTGCGGGTAACATGCTGAAGGCATAGGCCCCAAACGCTTTGGCCACCATAGCGATGGAAACGACGGCGGCAATATACATCATGATGCTCATGGCCCCTGAAAACACACCAACCCCGAAGCTCTGCCCCAGATATTCAACGATCCCGCCGGAAGACGGGTAAGTCGCCCCGAGCTTGCCCATGGAATAGCCACTGAGCAACGCGATAATACCGCCCATAAAAAAGGAGATGTAGGTCGCGCTGGAGGTTATGGCTCCGGCCTCTCCCAGCAAGGCAAAAATTCCGGCTCCAACCATGGAGCCGATACCGATGGCGACGGCAGACCAAAAGCCAACGGCGGTTCCTGATTTATGCATATTATCTATCCTAACCTGTTTTCCAGAATTTTCCCGCCGGAGATAGCGACAATCTCCCCTTCGTCAAGCGGGCGCCATGGCTCGTCTGTCAGGGGGACACTGGCGACCATGACAATATTCTGATCTTGCGGGGCTATGGTCACGCCACCATTTGCCAATGTCAGACGATCATTCCGGCAATTCCTGCTCAGGATGTGCAGTCCCGGCGCGCTTATGTGACCATCTTGTTGATGTCGGCGGTCAGCATGGGCAAAAAGAACATCAGCATCACTATAGAGAAAGTTGGCCGGACCAAGTGCGCGTAATCTTGCCGCGAAATCAGAGATAATATCCAGTCGCTTTGTCAGGGCGGGTAGCTCGCCTTTACAGCTTTCCCATAAATCCGCCAACCGCTTTAACAGAAAACAGAAGGCCAGTTCAGAGTCTGTCTCCCCGACAGGGTGGTAATTTCCCAGTGTAAAATCAGTGTTCTTGTCGATTTCGGCGAAGACCCCGTTATGGGCAAAAACATGGCGGCAGCCTGCCAATTCCCGCATGAAGGGATGGGTATTGGCCAAAGACCTGTTACCGTGCGTAGACTTTCGAATATGGGAAATGGCCAAGGCACTTGGCGTGGAATGTTGCTCAATGAATTGTATTAGGGCGCTGTCACTTGCCGGTTCCGGTTCCCGAAACAATGAAACGTCCTTTTCATCATAAAAGGCGACACCCCATCCATCACGGGGCCCGTTGTCTTCCCCGTGCTGTGCCAGTCGTTCCAGTGAGAAACCTATTGAGGTTGGGATGTGACTTGATATGGCAAAAAGCTCACACATTATAGCTGGGCCTGTGTCCAGCGGATAATACCCTCCAGCCCCATGGCCCCTGCCTGACGGCTGATTTCCTTACCGTCCCGGAATATAACCAGAGTGGGAATGCTCCGGATGCCGAAGCGTGCGCCAAGAGCCTGCTCATTTTCCGTATTGACCTTGGCCAGACGGACCTTGGGTTCAAGGTGACGCGCGGCTTCTATAAAAGCCGGAGCCATCATTTTACAGGGACCACACCACGACGCCCAGAAATCCACCAGGACCGGAATGTCGTTGCGGGTGATGTGCTTTTGAAAATTAACGGCTGTCAGATCAACAGGGTGTGCATCGAACAAGGGCTTATGACATTTGCCGCATTTGGGAATCTCCGTCAGGCGTGCCTTTGGTATCCGGTTAATGATATTGCAATTTGGGCAAACAATATGAAGGGATTCAGGCATAATGTTTTTTCCTTCAGCAATATTCTTTTCATTCGCGTTCAATATGGAATTCTAGCATATTATACAGATAAAAGAATGTATTAAGTCAAGGATAATATCTTTGTATTCGCATAATCAGCTGTCACAAAACTTATGCATGATATCCTGGTTTCCTGCATACTCAACACATTGACTTTGCTTATCTTCACTTTCGTTGACATGGACACAGTTGTGGTTGTTGCCATATGGTTTTTGGGGCTGGACCGAGCCCTATGCTCGTTATCTGACATATTAATTCTAATGGTTATGGATTGAACTATATCCGGGCGAAGACGGCCATGACCAGCGAAGCCTGGATCAAAAGCATCTTCATGGTCATGAACCTGATGGCATTGATCAGGCTTTTGTGCGCCAACCTCGCAAAGGCGCAAAGGCGGTGTAATCTCGCTACCCTTATCACCAGATTCAGCAGCATGATACGCAGAACTCTTTCACAAGAAATTATAACCACACATTATGCCCAATCGGGAAATACTTTCTGAGCAGGCTCTATTTAGTTTCTTGACATTTCACATTGGCTTTATATATAACGAACGTTAGGTATAAAAAGGAACAATGCTACAGATGCCAAAAATTGTTGATCACAACGCTTGTAAAAAACAGATACTTGACGATTCATTTCAGGTGTTGGCGGAGAAAGGATATGCCTATCCTATGCGCCAGATCGCTGCGACGCTTAGCGTCTCGACCGGGACATTGTATCATTATTTTCCTAGCAAGCGGGCACTGTTCGAACAATTGTCCGAGCATATTGTCCGCAAGAATATAGAAAAATCCTTCGCCCGGATTACAAGTGAGTTATCTCGTTCCAAGCGCGCCACAATTCTGATAGATATATTGATCGAGGACAGTGAGGAATTGACGGCACTTGTCTTGTTATCCGTCGATTATGTAAGGCTTGTTCCGCGTCAGGAAATGTCGGAGTTTTTTGCTGAATTCTTGCAAAGCTACATTAGCAATCTGTCGCAACTATTAGAAATCACGGAAGAAATGAGCCGATTGATAGTATCTGCTGGTGACGGCATATTATTGCATAACTGGATAAACCGTGACCAGGCCTGCCTGCGCCAATGCTTGAACTTGCTGCGCGACATGGTGCTGGTTTATCTGGAGCATGGCGAAAGCGGTCATTTGGCACCCAGGATTGACAGGGGGTGACATGTTATATTTGACTTTGAAAAATATCCTTCACCGCCCTGCCCGCCTGATTTTGACCGTATTGGCAATCACGGCGATATTGGCAGAAATTCTGGTGCTGGAAGGATTTATGGCCGGCTCATATCAACAATTGCGCCAGACGGTGTTGCAGCGCGGTGGTGATGTGATGGTTTCGCAAACCGGAATATCCAATTTTCTGGCCGCCCGTTCCGTCCTGCCCCAAAAAACCAGGGCTGCGGTTGAGGCTGTGCAGGGTGTGAAGGCCACCCACCCCTTGACGGTCATCATGCAGATTTATGAGGACAAGGGACGGCTGACCCCGATCATAATTATGGTCTATGACGATATTGGCGGCAGCAATGCCGGCGGCCCGGCAGATATCGTCAAAGGCAAAACCCCCACAGGCCCGGACGAAATAGCGATAGACCGGGCGCTGGCCAAGCGTTACGGGCTTGGCCCCGGAGATATCCTGACGCTGTCTGATTATGACTTTAAAATCTCGGGAATATCCACAAACAGTGCCGCATTGTTTACGCCTTTTGCCTTTATAACCTATGACAGCCTGCTCGACTTTTATTTTGAATCCGATATAGCCGATGATATTTCAGCCTTTCCCCTGTTAAGCTTTCTAAGCGTCGAGACAAAGGACGGTGCAGACCCTGCCATAGTAGCGCAAAGAATAACCAAAGAAATACCTGTCGCAGATGCAATCCTGCCGAAAGTGCTTGCCAAAAATGACGAAAATATCGGGCGCGAAATGATGGGGCCGGTATTGAATTTATTGCTGTGGCTTAGCTATATTATCGGAGCCTTGGCGATTGGCATATTCATGTTTGCCGCCGTTCGTGCCGGGCAAAAAAGCTTCGGCGTATTGCGGGCATTGGGCTTTACGACACGTCATCTGATCACGGGCGTTATTGTTGAGGCTGTTGCGATTACCCTGCTGGCTTTGCCGCTTGGGATTTTACTGGCATCTGGCCTGGCCGTGCTGATTGAAAATTATGCACCTGTCTATCTGGTGCTGGCGAACGAACCGGCGGCGATTGTCCGAACGACCCTGATTGCCATTGTGCTGGCGGTTTTGGGGGCGTTGGCACCATTGCAAATTTTGCGAAAGCTTGATCCGGCTACCGCATTTCGGGAGACATAGCGATGTTTAAATGGACCGTACAAGGATTGCTGTCAGCACCGCAACAATTACTCGCCAGCATTGCCGCCGTGGCCGGAGCCTTTGTGCTGGTATTGTTTTTTGAAGGGGTTTTCTCGGGCGAAAGCGAAAAAATTGTCGCTTTAATAGAGCGCACGGATGCTGATGTCTGGGTCATGCAAAAAGGTGTGGGCAATATGCATATGGCCAGTTCTTTTGTGGCTGACTGGAAAGTGGATGCAGTGGCATCGGTCGACGGTGTCAAGAAAGTTACCCCGATCCTCTATCTTAATTCCATGATAGAAGCAGGCGGGCGCAACTGGATTTCTTTCATTGTCGGGCTGGAAGAGGGCGACAAACGCGCCGGGCCGTGGAAATCTGCGGGCGGGGCAATTATCCCGGCGAAAGGAGAGGCGATTGTGCCTGATATTTTTGCCTCCGGTGCCGGGCTGGCAATTGGGGACATAATATCAAGCCATCGGACGGTCAAAAGGCGGATTAACCACCAAAATTGTCGCCCTTGTAGACGCTTTGGGAAATTTAGTGCGCTTCACGCTCTTGCCCGGACAACGTCATGATATGCTTGGCGTTAAGCCATTAATCTCCGGTCTGGAGTTTGATAGTTTTCTTGCCGATAAGGCCTTTGATGCGAACTGGCTTCGTGGTGAGCTTGATGAACGTGGTACAGATGCTGTCATCCCCTCAAAGGCCAACAGGAAGGTGCAAATCCCACATGATGAGGAAGTCTATAAATGGCGACATTTGGTTGAAAACTACTTCGCCAAAATTAAGGAATTTAGGGGCATAGCCACAAGGTATGATAAAACAGATGAAAGCTATGCCGCAAATTGGAACCTGATTGCAGCCATCATTGCTGCAAGGTAATTGTCAACAGACCCTAGTTATCTCCTCGATAACTCAACCGTATACCAAAAGTTCGTGGGCGTGTAGTGGCTATTTCTGGGCTTAGGAAATCAAATCCAGCAAATTCTCTATAATTCATTACTGGCCTCTCATCGAATACATTATCTAAAAACAATGCCATTTCCCAGTTATTGTTCAGCTCTGCACCAAATCGGAGATTTACTAATTTATAGGAATCTTTGATTGCAAAGGATCCATCTGCCGTATGGGAGTCACTAAGTGATTCACTTACATACTGAAAGTCACCATAAATATATCCAGAATAACTATCAGCAATAGAAAAGCTGTATCTGGCGGATCCAGCAGCGGTCCATTTAGGTACACTTGGTAGACGATCGCCAACTGACACGCCAATTTCCGGACTGTCAAGTGTGAATTTGGCGTCCGTATAACCAACACTTCCCGTTATGTCGAGACCTTCAATTGGATTTGCGCTCATTTCAAATTCAAACCCTTTACTTTCAGCTTTCCCTACATTGCCAACAAATCCAAAACCGCAGTTTAACCAGCTGTACGTATATTCGGCGCCTCCTTCATCGAAAAACCAATTGCTCCTAACCCGCATATCTCACCGGGTTTTAGTTTTATCCTGAATTCATGTTTATTATCAATGCTATAATCTATATTTTGAAGACTTTAAAAAAACAGGGTATTTTTTGTATTTGGGCTTGCGAACAGGTTTATATGTTCTCTGCGATCCACTGCAGGGCGCCTTTTGTGGCGGACCACCCCTCCCGGTTTTGCGCCACATAGATCACCGCTTCGTCTTTCGAGCCGATACTATAGTGAGGCGGCAGGGTTTTTGGCATGCGTTTTGTGCCCAGCAGCAAGTCCGCCACGAACGGATTGGTTTTGACGGCATATTTCAATGCTTTGATGGCCCCGGAAGACTTTGAACCGGATTGGCGGAAGGTGAGCAATGCCTTGCTGTAACACCATTCGGCAAAGCAATCTTCGTCATATTCCACCAGAAGCTCACTCACGCCCTTCAAGTCA
>JALSYJ010000354.1 GCA_027071965.1 Robiginitomaculum sp.
TCCCCTTATTGAAGGAACTACAGTTTCAACCAAGCACGGGTCGGTAAAAACCGATCATATTTTATTTATTGCCTCAGGCGCATTTCATGTTGCCAAACCTGCTGATTTATTGCCGGAATTACAGGGTCGGCTGCCGATTAGGGTCGAGTTAAGGGCTCTTACCAAAGAAGATTTTTTGCGTATTTTAACGGAACCGGAAAATTCACTAATTCGTCAGTATACAGCATTGATGAAAACCGAAAAGGTAGATCTTGTCTTTACCGATGAGGCATTGCTTGCAATTGCTGAAATTGCTGCAAGCGTAAATGAAAACGTAGAAAACATTGGTGCGCGCAGACTGCAAACCGTGATGGAAAAACTGTTAGAGGAAATCAGCTTTAGCGCCTCTGATACACCTGATTCAACTATTGAAATTGATGAAAAATATGTTGAGCTTCGCCTGGGAGATCTGGCAAAAAACACCGATCTTTCAAAGTTTATACTTTAGGCTCTGGCTTCAGAAACAGGCTCTAACGGCGGCGGCGCAAAAAAAGATACCAGGCGCCATCTCCACCATGACGCATGTGTGCTTGCGCAAAACCATAAACAAGACTTGAAAACTCCGGGGACTTTAGCCAAACAGGGAGCGCGCTTCGCAAAACGCCTGCGCCCCTTTCACCTTTGCCGGTAATTACTAAAACTGTTTTACATGTTCTGGCGTCAAGCAGGTGATTTAATAGTTTTTCCCTGGCTTCTTGCTCACTAAACCCGTGCAGATCAACCGTAAAATCAATCTCAACCCGGCCCCGCCTGATACGCCTACTTGCGTCAACTCTCTCAGATGGGTTCTTCGATGTTACCGGAGCCTGTAACTGGTTTTTAATGAGATCCGAGTCCAAAATTGGGCGGGGTTCGTATTTGGCTGTTTTCTCAAAATGCTGTTGACTTGGTGGGGTTTTATCTTCGCGGTTTGCCAGAGGTTTTGTTTGCGACTTTATCTTCTCCCATAGGGGGTCCTTGCTCATGCGCCAATTTCTCTGGATTTTGATTGCTCTTTTGGCATCAAGGTCCACCATCTGGCCGGATGCTTTTGAATTCCAGCCATTTTTCCAGCCATTTTTCCTGAACCATAAAAAAGATCACCGCGCAGCGGCCCCTTAATTGCTCCACCTGTATCCTGAGCTATTGCCAGAAATTGAACCGGGGTTCCGCTCCAGTCTTTCTCTGTCTTTGGCAGACGGGTATCAATCCATATCGGAGAGTTAAAGGAGTGATATGCTGTATCAATAGCAATTGAGGCTTTAGCCGTAAGCGCAACGCCTTGTGTTCCCTTTGGCCCCAGCTTTGGATCCTTGATAGGCTGTTTTTCAAAAAAAACGTATCTGGGGTTGGCGTTCATCAATTCTTGAGCGGACTCTACGGGTACAGCCTTCATCCAGTTTTCAATAGCTGCTTTTGATGCCTTTCCCCGTTCCAGCTCGCCGCGCAGAATTAGTTCCTTGCCTATGGATTTGTATGGCTGGCCGTTGTGGCCAGAAAAAGCTGCCCGCGCGGCTTCTCCGCTGGAATATCTGATTCGGCCTGAGCCTTGTATCTGTAAAAAGAACACATCAATGGGCCGCCCCCATGCCAACGCATTACTTTGGGTTTGTAGTATTTCCTTTCTGGTGAAATATGGCTGCAACTCACCGCTCACAACCCGGCCAGATAATCTTTTGTCTGGCAGGCTTGGGTCCATTCGACGCAAGGAAACTGTAACCAGATCCTCCGGCCTAGGCAAAAGAGGTTGTGAAAACTCTTTTGTCTTGACTGCACTTACAATAAGCTCCGGTTCATAATATGCCGTTAGCAATCCTTCGTTTCTATCAGCTATAGACAATGAATATGGAACAAACTCCTGCTCAAAGAAAGAGCGATAGGACGTAGCTTTGTTCTTCACCGCTTCTTTTTCCAGTTGAAACGCTGCACGGCAGGGCGTCTCCCATATCTGGCTTTGCTGCTTTTGTTTCATGGATTTGCGACAAGAGCCCAAAAACGCACGAAAAGCTGCGCTTACATCGCTGTTCTGCCAGCCAGGTAAATCGTCAAAGCTGACCTTTTGTCGAAAAACCCCATCTTCGTCGGCAGTTGGTGATGCAACAGGTGGTTCTGATATTTGCGGGATGATCGGCGCGGAAGGCTCTGGCAGCTTTATTATTGGTTGTTGGTTTGGGGACGTTGGCTTTGCACAAGCAAACAAAACAAAAACCGCTAAAAGTCCCGGTTGTTTTAAGCTTATTGTTGGTTTTGGAAAATTAAACACGTTATATTTCGCCTTTTACGCGATTGCCGAAACCCCAAACAGACGCCAATTTGGGTCCGCGCTGTTTATTTTGCGACTGAATATCCATTGTTCGATAGTTTCGCTTAGTCCGGTTTCTTCCCCGTCTTTTACCTGACCGTCTTCATCTTTTTCAACTTGCGACAGATCTGTATGAAACTGAACAGTAACAAGCGCTGTTTTATCATCAATTTCTGCTTCTATAATTTTAGACTCGTGCATGCGGACAATATCCACTTGTATTTTTCGACCCGCAGATTCTCTTTCCTTGATAACTTCATCATAAGCCTCGTAAACTGAATCTTCCAACAATCTGCGTAAGGTCTCCCTGTCGCCTTGCGCAAAAGCAGTTACAATCATCTCATATGCGGCTTTTGCACCGCTTAAGAAAGAAACAGGATCAAAGCTGCGGTCTGCTGCTTGCAGTGCCTCAAGTCCCGGAAATTCAGGTATTTTTTGCACTGATTCTTCAGTTAAGGAGGCAGATTCGGTAGCAAGCTCGACTTTTCGGGCTGCAGGCGGCGGCGGCGCACCAACATCCCGGCCAAGCACAGTATACAATCGCGCCAGAACAAATAAGGCGACCGCTGCAATGACTAACAGTACAATTAGGTCCATGTTGACCCTCTCTTATAAACTTTGTTCGAAAACTATCTTATCTCTACCCGGTTCCGGCTGGCCTGTCAGCCCAGCCCTTGCCGTATTATCATTGCTGTGTTACCAGCCGCCAGCTTTTTCTAACTGGGTTGGCCCGGTTTTGTCTTTTCTCAAAGGTTTGTTCCATGTCTGATACTAATGATAGCGTCTCTGCAACAGATGCGGCCAGTGGCCCGCAATTACGAATTCTAACACAATATGTAAAAGATTTATCTTTTGAAAACCCAAATGCACCTGTTTCCCTTCAAGGTGGTGCCGCCCCGGCTATCGACTTGCAAATTGGCGTCAATATTGACCCTGTGCAGGATGGGCTTTGGGAGGTTAGCCTGCCAATTACCATCACCGCCAAACGGGACGAGGACGTTCTATTTTTGATTGAACTGCTATATTGTGGTCTGTTTGCCCTTGAAAACATTCCGGCTGAGGGCATGGAGCCAATGCTTCATATTGAATGCCCACGGCTTTTGTTTCCCTTTGCCCGCAGAATTATTTCCGGCCTGACGCAAGATGGCGGGTTTCCGGCCTTGCCGCTTGATCCAATTGATTTTGCATCCGTTTATAGAGCCCGACTTGAGCAGCTTGCAGCACAAACCGAAGGTCAAACGGAAGAAACAAACGAAGAAACCAAAAAGGATTAAGGATCGGGCCCCTTGCGATTATTGGCTGGGCTTTCCTATTGGTATTGCTTCCATACCGCAGGGGCACCTAACTCCTTTAGGAATAGTTCATGTCGCTTTGCGTCTTCCTCTGTTAGTGGGTTTGGCAACGGGGTATTTCTTGGTGGCCTTTGCGACCAGTTAATTTCATCTTCGGTCTTGTTTTCTTTAGCAAATCTCAGGTCAAGCGCGCGCTCTCGACCACCATTAAGGCCAAGATAAACCTCTGCTAATAATTGCGCATCAAGCAGAGCGCCGTGAAACTCCCTGCTTTCAAGAGATATTTGCATTCGTCTGCACAGAGCATCCAGAGAGTTTGGCGAGCCTGGGAACATTTCTCTCGCCAGTATGAGAGTGTCAAAAAACCTGTCCTGCGGTAAGTGATTAAGGCGGTGCCTTTTCAACTCAGCATTTATAAAACTACGGTCAAAGCTGGCATTATGTGCCACCAGTCTTGCATCACCGATAAAATCCAAAAAGCTGCTCGCAATTTCTGCAAACTTTGGCTTGTCATAATAAAAGGCTGTTCTGTGCCCGGTTATTTTTACCACCTCTTCGGGTATGTCTCGCTCAGGGTTTATGTAGGTTTGCCACGTTTTTCCTGTGGGCAGAAAGTTTACAACCTCCACACACCCTATTTCGGTTATCCGATCCCCGGAGTTTGCGTGAAACCCTGTGGTTTCCGTATCAAAAATAATTTCTCTCAAGGTGGCCTCTTGTTATTTAGGTTTTGATCGAATCGATCTTTGTTTTATGTGTCGTAATATTGCCTCTACTTGCAAGCGCGCATTTTCAATTCCATCACCTGTCTCAACAATGTAATCAGCCAACTGGCGCTTTTTGGCATCTGGCATTTGCCGTAAAAGTATTTGCTCAAACTTTTTTCTTGTCATGTCTTTTCTAGCTAAAACCCGATCTTGTTGTACGAACTTAGGCGCGCTTGCCAAAACCACGTAATCGACAGACTTTTCCAGCTTATTTTCAAACAAAAGCGGAATATCAAACAAAATTATCTCTGTTCCCTTTTTTTGCTGCTTTTCTGTCCACCCCTGCCGCGCTGCTGCCACCAAGGGGTGAACCAATTGTTCTAGTAAAGCAAAATTCTTATCATTTGCAGCCAGATACTCTGCTAAAACCTGCCGATCAACGGCTCCGTCAACAATTGCCTTTGGAAAATATTCAAAAAGCACATTTGCAGCCTTTGAGCCTTTTTCATATAATTTGTGAACAGCCGCATCTGCATCAAAACCTGGTGTGCCGGCGTCAGCAAAAAGCTTTGCGGTTGTGGTTTTACCCATGCCTATTGATCCTGTAAGGCCGATGCGTATCATGGTGTATTTCTATTCTCTTCGGCAAGAGTTTGCAGAATCAACTGCTTTGCCAATGGGGTTTTTGGAGGGTTTACCCCAAAAAACGCTTTAAAACATGGTCTTGCCTGAGCGATTAACATATCCACCCCACCCAGTGTTAATAAGCGGTTTTTCTTTGCCTGCCTTAGTAAGGGTGTACATATAGGGCGATAAACCAGATCATAAACCAGTTTTGTTTTTGTGTAAAAATCAAGGTTAATGTCCAGAGGGTCAAACCCGGTCATACCGGCACTACTGGCATTTACTATAATATCTGATTGATCTTCTGTTGTGTTTCTGTTTTGCCAACTTACGGTTTTTATTTTTGTGGTTTTAAGTTGTGGTGACAGCTCTCTTGCCACATTTTTTGCCCGCTTATCAGACCTGTTACACAAAATAATTTTCCTTACCCCCGCAAGAGCCAAAGCAATTAAAACCGCTCTTGCCGCGCCTCCGGCCCCAAAAACCAAAACCGTATTGCCGGTTATTTCCTCTTTTCCCAAAACCTGCAAAAGCGGTTGTAAAAATCCTTCCGCATCTGTGTTCGATGCCATTAGTCTATGGTCTTTTTTAATCAACAGGTTGGCAGCACCTATTTTTTGAACAATTGGCGTTATTTCATCTACAAGCTCGATAACACGTTGCTTGTGGGGAAGCGTTATATTAGCGCCAATAAAATCCGTATCAGCCTTAAGCGCTTGTATTTGCTTTTCAAGCTCTTCTGGTTTTATGTGTAATGGCTCAAACCGACCTGTAATACTGGTCTCTTTTAACCATGTACGATGCAATAATGGAGACAGGCTGTGTCCGATGGGGTCACCAATGACATATGCTGTTGGCTTATTGTTCAAGATCGTAACCCGCCAAATTTTCGTAAAGCCGCAAGAACCGGAAGTATAGGCAAGCCAAGCATGGCGGAGAAGTCTGCGTCAATCTCCTCAAATAATTGTATGCTTTGACCTTCCAGCAAATAGCAGCCAACACTGGACAGGGCTTTTTTCCCGGTTTTTTCTAATATTGAATCAAGCGATTCTTCGCTAAATTTTCGCATCCTTAAACGTGATTGATAGCTATGCTTCCATAGGGTGTTTTTATTTTGAACCAAAACACAAGCGCCGGTAAGAAAATGCTCTCTTCCCCGCAAACTCCACAAACGTTGTTTTGCCTGCTCCATGTTTTTTACTTTATCCAGAGCTTCTCCATCCACCTCTAACACCTGATCTGCGCCAATAACCAACGTCTGCTTGCAGACTTTTACAGATAATACCTTTGCCTCAGCCAAAACTTCAACCAGATTGATTGGTGTAAAATGTAAATTACTCGCCTTGATTGCCGTTTCGTCTACAGGCGGAGAAAGACTTGTAAAATTAAGACCTGCAGAAGATAAAATTTTCCTGCGGATGGAACTGGAAGAAGCCAGCACAAGAGGTAATGGCTGCAGACTCATTCTGTTTCTTCTCTTTCTTGAATCAAAGAAATAATTTTAG
>JALSYJ010000355.1 GCA_027071965.1 Robiginitomaculum sp.
GCTCCGGTGCGTGTGACTGTGCTTTCCAGTAAGGAAATCATATTCTTCGCCGAGACATAACGTAACGGAATCAGAGTGACGCCAAAGCCGGGGGCTTGAGCATCGCTAAATCTGGTTTGGCCACCAGCAAAAATCTCACCGGCAGGTGCAATGCGCCAGGTCTGATCGGTTTGCACCATGGCTGCAGAGTTCATTGACAATACAGTTTCCAGCAAAGCAAGCAGTCCGTCACGGCTAACCGAGCCGCCGGTGGCAGCGGTGACCTTGCCTTGCACCCTTGGGTCCAGAATGAACGGTTGATCAAGCAGGTCGCCCAGAATTGTTTGCACTACTTCTTGCAGATCAGCTTCGGAAAAATTGACGTTGAACCCACCTTGGGCAGTTTTGTCAGCCTGATACCTAGCAGGGCCAACCCGTACGCCTTGTGCCGGGTATATTTGTGGCTCAACGGCCTGTGTTTCTGGGTTGTTTTTGGAATTGTCTTCAGCATTTGCAGGTTGCATATCAGCTTCGGAATTATTGGCAACAATGGCAAACGGGTTTCCTGTATCAACACCGGATGCCTGCTGATTAAGGGTTTCACAGGCCCCCAGCAGCAATATTGAACCCAGAGCAAAAGTAAGGGAAACACTTATTTTTCTCTGCGATAACTTGTTATTTTTTTCCAACATTTGCAACACATACCCCTTTATCAGCCCCTTTCCTAGCAGAAGCTGTGCTTCGGCCCAAGTGGGATTTTATGATCGGGGCCTCATTAGTCTGAAATATCATCCAGATACTGCCAGCGATCTTCATAATCCTGATCACGCTTTTGCGGGTTAAAGCCGCTCGCCTTGAATATCCCGGCTCGGCGGATTTGGCCGCCACCAAGATCAATCTGAATGGTCTTTATATATCTGGATTGCTTGAAGTCAGCCAACACTCTTGGTTGAAATCTTGGTCGCGAAATCACCAGCAAAACCTCATCGTCCTGTTTTAGCAAAAGTGGCTGCATCAATTCACGGTGTGAATGAGGGTTTGCATATCTTGACCACATTCGTAATGGCGGGTGGGGAGTGTTACGTAATTGCCATGCAAGGGAATAGTGAAACAGGCGGGTATCGGTAACGATTGCCACAAGATTATCTTTTTCACTGGCGTGGACAGCGCTCATAACTTTATCTGCGGTTTCCGACCATCCTGTAAGTGGTTCCAGGGCAGAGCCTGCATCAGTATCCATAAATTTCTGGGGAAAAGCCAAAGCATACATGCCAATGCCGCCGATCACTAGCTGTAGGGCCAGTGCCAGGGCTAATATTTTGGCCCTTAGGTAAGTGCTGATAAAGCCTGCCAGCACCAAGGTGCCAGGCACATAGGCAATAACCGCCCAATTGGCATGGGCGCGGCTAAGCAGGGCCTGAGTGGAAATAATTGCAAAAACCACAAGGCAAAGGATTACAAGCTGAAAAAGCACCCTGTTATTTTGTCGAGAAGCGATGCCGGAAATTATCGCAGCCACCAGCAACAGCAGGCTTATTGGGCCAAACACTGCTAGCTGATCAAGTAAAAACGAGACCAGTTCAATGATTTGCGGCCAGATAGCATCAAGACTAAACTCCGCTTGCAGCTTTATATTGTCTGCTGTGTGGGAAAAGGTGGCAAATCCATGGGTCTGATTCCACCAGATATTTGGTGCCACCATGAAAACAGGCAATAAAAATACCAGCCAGCGCCCGTGACCAAAAAAAACCTGACGCACTTGCTTGTCAAATACCATTATCAGGATAAATCCGGCAATTAAAAACAACATTGCATATTTGGCCAGCAATCCAAGCCCTAAGGCAAAGGCAAGTAAAAGCAACCATCTAACAGGGTTTTGGGCGCTATTTGCCCGAAGAAATGCGTAAACTGCAATTGCAGCCAAAGGCAATAACAAGGCATCGGTCGTCATCAGGAAGGACGACAGGAAAACCCCCGGCATCAACAAATATATCGCTACCGCCCAGATAGCTGTTGCGCGGGTTTGTGGCCATAAATGTCGTGCTGATAGCCAAAGAAACCATGCGGTTATCCCGTGTAAAAACGGAAGCGCCACCCGAACCCCAAATTCCGAATCGCCAAAAACAGCCGTTGTGAGTGCAATCAGCCATGCAATCAAAGGCGGCTTGGAAAAATATCCCCAGTCCGGTGTGGTGCTCCATTGCCAGTATTGGGCCTCATCGCCGCCTAAGGCAAGTGGTGAGACAGCAATGAGCACGACCCGCAGCACCAACAACAGGGTTAAAAATATATGCCAAAGTAAGTGGTTATTGGAAATCTGAAAAAAAGAACGGCTCAGCAAAGTAACAACTCCGTTATATTGGATAAATATATTCCAAAATTTAAGTACCATCATTCGTGCCAAAAAAAAATGGGAGGGCAAGGCCCTCCCATCTAGCTGAGATTAATTTAGTTAGCTTAAAACTCGAATCGTAGTCCAACACGAACTTGGTATACAGATTGATTCAAGCTTCTAAAGCCCGCTGGATCAGCATCAAAATCTCGGAACCGATATACGCAATCACCGGCGGATAGACAAGTCGTGCGCGGTGCATCACCAGTTAATGCTGTCGCTCCGTCAACGCCATTTAGCGCTACATCAGCAGCAGAAACCAGATCAGCCTGCACAATTCCAAGGGCGTCAAAACGTGGACCATTGACCTGTGTGCCCCAATCGCTGTCTACCAAGTTTAAGACATTTTGAATATCTAAAACAAATTTCAGACGATTTTCACCAACATATTTAGAAGCAGCATCGTTAAAGAATGGCAGCTCTTGTTGCCATTGGAAATCCCAGCGTTGGTTCCAAGGGCCTCTGCCGGCATTGCGTTCTTGAATGCCTTGGGTCAGGCCACGCTGTGCAACATAATCTATGAAGTCCGTTTGTTGGAAACCAGTAGCCAGAACAACATTGGCATCATTGATAGAACCACCGGTAATAGTCGGCACATAAAGCAGATCATTATCAAAAGGGGATTCGCCGTCACCAGCGCGCCCAAACATAGGATTGCCGCTACTAACATCAAATGTATATGAGAATGCGTCACCGGAGTTGATTTGACCGAACAGACTAAACCTACTGGTTAGGTCAGAAATGATATCCCTTTCATATGACAGCCCTAGTTTGAAGGAATGCTCAATCTGGAACGGAGAAATTCCAGATGCCGGGTTGTTGCGATCTGAATCTACAATAGCACGGAGGTTAGAAATGCCCCGTGATGACGTTCCAGGAGTTGTGGTTTCAATGTTCTGATTGGCATAAGATGCATAAAATCCAAAGCCGTTATCATAGTCTTTCGCAATAGATGCGGTTAGCGTTAGCGACGAGCCTGTGTCAAAATTAGTCAATGCGATTGCGTTGTTGATATCCAACGTATCCAGATTGGCATAAATTGGCCGCCCGTCTGGCGCTACACCCAAAGCAGAGGTTGCTGCCAACTGGGTTTGTGCCAGATTTTCCCACCGAAATCCATTATTGGTGGCAGCGTACAATGCCTGTAAAGAAATTGCATACCGATCACCAAGATCAAAGCCACCAAAACTCAGATCAAACTCATGATCAATACGTAAAGAAGCTTTCCAGTCAGAAGGCGTTTTGAAGTCAGGGCTAATGATATCAATTGGCCCCGGGTCGTTGGCGTTATTGGCTTGAATAGCGGCCAGCAAGGCTGCAGGAGTGCCATTTACAGGATTGGTGCCTGCTACGTTAAATGCTTGAGCAAAAAACACTGGCGGCGTAAAGGCATTAGATGTCCAGACTTTTGGGTCGCCACCGCCATAAAGGCCCATACCCCCAGATACTTTGGTGCGTAAATTTTCAAATGGCGTGTATTCAAATCCGATGCGCGGCATGAACAAGCTATTGCCATCAAGGTTTTGCGTGTTTGAAAACCCATATGTAGCTTCAAAGAACGTACGTTCCTGCGGTCGATCACTCTGCATAATTACTTCATAACGAACACCGTAATCAAGACGGAAATTCGGTTGAATTTGCCAGCTATCCTGAGCGAATAGAGCTAGTTGATTATATCCCCAGACAGCCCGAATATCTTCGCGATTCCCGGTATCTGGCAATTGAACCTGTACTCTGCTGGCAAGACCTGCTTGAAGGTCTGCTATGTTTTCGTAACGAAATAAGCCTACTGAGCGTTGGGCGAACAAATTATCTAAAGAATAATTTTGAAATTCAGCACCAAAGGTTATCAGGTGATCGCCCCAGGCATAGTTCGCTGATCCAAAAATCTGAAGACGTTCATCAGCAAAGGTGTTTCCTTGGCGGAACCGGTCACAGCCACCGATTAGTGTTATTACATTTTGTGTTTCTGCTGTATTGGCATCACCATCATCTAGAAATCCCTGCATAGAGGTTCCAACTAAATCAGCCTCGCTTAAGCGAATTTCAAACTGACCAACGGTGTCGCCAGCATTACAAATTTGTGCGCGCTCACTGTCCTTATAGTTAATACGTAAATTGGTTGAAAAATTAGGCCCCCAATCTGAAAACAACTGACCTGTATAGGCTTTTAGAGAGCTTGGTGTCTGATAATAGGAAGATTGGAAATTGGTTCTGCCCACACCGGAAAAGCCATTTTCTGTAGTATCCTGGTAGGTAAATGAGGCGCGATGATCGTCATTGATGTTCCAGTCAATTTTGCCCAGGAACCGTTTGGAGGAAATGGGTAGGCTCACCGTATCCGGGCGACCACCCATATCAAAGCCAAAGGTATTTTGAACGATCTGGTTGATGGCATCGTAAAGAGCCGGATTGGTATTGTTATCAACATCGGATTGCGTGAAGTTTCTACCAGAACCCGATATGAATTCATCATAACTGGCTAAGAAGAACAGTTTGTTTTTTACAATTGGGCCACTAATGGTCAGGCCATACTCTTCTTCGTTGAATGGAGCGGTTACGACAGTCTGGCCGTAAGCGTTATCTCCAAAATATTTTTCATTCTGCTTGTAATAATACGCTGCGCCATCAATTTCATTGGTTCCTGATTTGGTAACTACGTTGACCAAACCGCCGGTAAAACCAGAATTGGTGACAGAATAATCACTAGCCACGACCGAAGCGGATTCAATTACATCTAGCGAAATAGGCGCTCGTGCGGTTGGGTAGGTTGAGACAGATAGGCCAAAATCATCTTGCTGTAATGACCCATCAATAGCCAGTGCATTAAAACGAGGATTGGCACCGGCAATCGACAAAATGCCTTCGCCGGAAGAGTTGGCTAGAGGATCTCTAACCAAAGTCGCGATTAAGTCTCTTTGGGTTGAAGGTTGGTTAAGAATTTCATCCTTGGTGAAGGAAGAGCCGACGCCATTATTCAGATCTAATCTTGTTACGCGATCGCCAACTACAACAATTTCATCCGCAGAAGTTACGACCAAGCGCACTGAGTTGGTTGAGGGCTGTAGGCGGATGTTTTCTTGTGTTCCATTTCCTTGTGCCGATGTGGCAATCAGGTTGTATGGCCCCCCAACCCGCAAGCCAGAAGCAAAGAAAATACCGTTGCTAGAGGTTGCAACTGTTTTAACAGATCCGCTTGGCGTATGAATAATGCGCACCGTTGCATTGCCAATGGCTTGGCCGTCTTCACCGACTACTTGGCCATTAATGACCGAGGATGTGGTTTGTGCAAAGGCAGGCGTTGCTAGCGCGGTAGTAATCGCAATAGACGATACACCAAGCAAGCCGGTAAGTATCGCTGATTTCATCGTATTGTTCATGGTAATCCCCTGATGACACTGTAAGGTTCAAAATCCAAAACACCCGTTCCGAATCTTAAGTTTTATGCTAAGTCATAATTCGCATATCTTTAAGGTAAAAATATCATGTTACAAATATTTTTAGATCATGTGACATTATTATTTCAACCCAGTTATATCGCGAATAGTGAATTGTTGTAGTTACGTTAAAACACTTGCTCTTATGTGTGAAGCAGTCACAATGACTCCCCGAATCGTACTGTGCCGGACATGGCGCTGGCGGCAATAATCGGCATTTTTCCGATTGGGGATTTTGGGGAAGACGGAAATTATGGCAAAAATGATGACGGACGCACCGGCTCTATCGGTGCAGGATACCAGCGTCAAATTTGGTGATTTTACCGCGCTTTATAATGTGGACCTAGAGGTAAAAGCCGGAGAGATGGTAGCGCTGATTGGTGCTTCCGGCTCTGGCAAGTCCACACTTTTACGCACTATTGATGGTTTGCAGGTTGCGGCCAAAGGTTCGGGGCGCATTTTGGTATTTGGCCGAAAAGTGCAGCGCGACGGTCGCTTGGCTAAGGGTCTTTATTACCGGCGGCGGGATATTGGGATGATTTTCCAGTCATTTAATCTGGTTGGCCGGTTAAGCCTGTTTACCAATGTGCTGATCGGGGTTTTGGGCCGTATTCCAA
>JALSYJ010000356.1 GCA_027071965.1 Robiginitomaculum sp.
TTATCAATAAAGATAATCTGCATTTGCGTGCAAAATCCTCTTACCAAAAATCATCAGGAAAACGTCCGGGGCGCGCCGAAGCCGAAGCGGCAGTACGCACCTTGCTGGCCTGGGCCGGTGATGATCCTGAGAGGGAGGGCTTACGCGAAACTCCGGCCCGTGTAACCCGCGCCTTTGGCGAATGGTTCAGTGGATATCAAGGTGATCCGGAAAAAGAATTGTCAAAGACATTTGCCGAGGTGAGCGGCTATGACGAAATGGTTATGCTGCGCGGGATTGACGTGCAAAGTCATTGTGAACATCATATGGCCCCGTTTATTGGCAAGGCGCATGTGGCTTATCTTCCCACCGGCAGGGTTGTGGGCCTGTCTAAAATTGCCCGTGTGGTCGAGATATTTTCAAAACGCCTGCAAACACAGGAAAATCTTACCGCCCAGATTGCCGGGGCAATTGCCAAAACTGTCGGCGCCAAAGGAGTTGCCGTATTGGTGGATGCAGAACACCAGTGTATGAGTACAAGGGGTGTGGGTCACAAGGATGTAGGCACTCTGACCACCAGGTTTACCGGCGAGTTCAAAAATGATCCGGAATTACGCGCGCGATTTTTGCGTATGGCCGATGGTACGAATTAGACCCAGCAAGTAAGTCTTGCCTATTGCCATGACTGCGGTAACATGGGGTGAGGCCTGTAACAAAAATCAAGGCGATGGGGGACGTTATGCAAAACCTTGTGCAAAGCACGGAAATTTTTACGCCGATGATGGTGCTTATTGCCTGGACGTTGCTGGTGTTGATATGGCTTTATGCCAAACGAATCCCAGCAATGCGCAAAGCTAGGATAAAGCCCGATGACAGCTTGAGCAAGGATTTAAGCGACGCCTTGCCAATTGGTGCCAGACAGGTTGCCGCCAATTACAATCACCTGCTGGAGCAACCGACAATTTTTTATGCCAGCGTGATCGCCATTGCGGTTATGGGGCATGTAGATGCTCTGGCTGTTGGTGCAGCCTGGGCCTATGTGATTCTGCGTATTGTGCATTCGCTGATACAAAACACCTATCACACTGTAATGCACCGCTGGACGGTATTTATGCTCTCCTCACTGGCTTTGGCGGTGCTGGTGATAAATGAGCTGCTAAAATTGTTCTAGCAACTGTATTTTCAACCTGTCCTATCGTCCCACATTTGCTGAAATTTGCACAGAGCATTGGCAATTGTAACGAAATTTCTGGCTATGGCGATGATGGTGACTTTGTGGGTTTTCTTGTTTGCGGAGGATATCTGCGAAGATCACCCCGCTTAATTTGGACAAAACAGAACCGCCGTGTTGCGATTCACCCCCGTCAACTGGGCCGCCGAACTAGCCGTCACACCCGCACAGAAATACTTGATAAGCTCACTTTGAATACTTGTAGAAAGTCTGCTCCGTCGCCTTGCGCTAGGCTCAGGACTCATTAAATCCACCATATGACGATTGCGGCAAGGCAGATTGCAGAGAAGAAGGTATGAGCGCATCGGTCATATCGGGTTGAGATACGTCGCCAGTCTTTTAAGCGTCCGAACATGTTTTCTACTTTATG
>JALSYJ010000357.1 GCA_027071965.1 Robiginitomaculum sp.
TTGGCATGCTGGACTTTGAGACAGCAGCAAAAATATCAGGATCAAGATTTGCATTTCTAAAAGGTGATCTGGCCAGACTAGAGCGTGCTTTGGCTGGTTTTATGTTGGATGTGCAGGTTTTTAAGAACGGCTTTACCGAGGTGTCACCGCCTTTACTGGTTCGTGACAATGCCTTGATCGGAACCAATAATCTGCCAAAATTCGCCGATGATCTGTTCAAAACCACGTCTGGTCACTGGCTTATACCTACTGCCGAGGTTTCATTGACCAATATGGCTCGTGAAAGCATTGCCGACGAAGCCAGCCTGCCAAACAGATTTTGTGCCTATACGCCGTGTTTTCGTTCCGAGGCAGGATCTGCCGGTAAAGACACACGTGGATTGATCCGAATGCATCAGTTCATGAAAGTGGAAATGGTCAGTATCTGTGCGCCCGAACAATCCGCAGCCGAGCATGATCGCATGACCAAGGCTGCTGAGAGTATTTTACAAGAACTGGGTCTGGCTTATCGGGTTATGCTATTGTGTGCTGGTGATACCGGGTTTGGCGCAAGAAGAACCCATGATCTGGAAGTTTGGCTTCCTTCGCAAAACTGTTATCGTGAGATTAGCTCGGTATCTAATTGCGGTGAATTTCAGGCTCGAAGAATGGCCGCCAGGTGCCGGGTTACAGGCGAAAAACAAATCCGGTTTGTGCATACATTAAATGGTTCAGGTATTGCCGTGGGCCGGGCTTTGCTGGCAGTAATGGAAAATTACCAGAATGAAGATGGCTCAATAAATATTCCCACGGTTTTGCAACCTTATATGGGCGGACAGAAGGTAATTGGTAAATGATCCCGAAAAATCCAAGAATCTTGTTATCCAATGATGATGGCATTGACGCTCCAGGTCTCGCCCTGCTGGAGAGGGTGGCTCGCAAATTCTCTGATGATATATGGGTTGTCGCTCCGGCAACCGAACAATCAGCAGCTTCAAGGGCGCTGTCTATTCGTGATCCGTTGCGGGTTGATAGGCAAGATGAACGGCATATTGCAGTCTTTGGAACGCCAACAGACAGTGTGATGATGGGAGTGCTGGAACTGGTGGAGGGCAAGCGTCCTGATCTGGTGCTGTCCGGGGTGAATAAGGGGCAGAATCTGGCCGAGCACATTACACTGTCAGGCACCATAGCTGCGGCAATTCAGGGCATGGAAATGGGAATACCCTCAGTGGCCCTGTCGCAAACCTATCCCTTTACCGTGGACGGTGTCATTCATTGGGAAACCGCAGAATATCACGCAGGTTTGGTGTTGGAAAAACTGTTTGCAGCCAAATGGCCGGATGATGTGCTTATCAATATCAATTTCCCTGATTGCCCTGTGGATGAGGTGGAGCGGGTCGAGGTAACGCGTATGGGCCAGCGTGATGCGGACTTAATTGAAATTCACAGCCGCAAAGACCCCGGAGGTCGTGAATATCATTGGCTGGGGTTCAATGGCAGGCTTTCAACGCCGCCCGAAGGAACGGATTTACATTCAATATATGCCAAGCGCATTTCAATAACTCCATTGCATATGGATTTGACCCATTACAAAAC
>JALSYJ010000358.1 GCA_027071965.1 Robiginitomaculum sp.
GACTGAAATGCCCGGATTGATGGCAATCCGTGAAGAATTTGCTGCTTCACAGCCTTTGGCTGGGGCCAGAATTGTCGGCTGCTTGCACATGACTATCCAGACTGCGGTTTTAATTGAAACCCTGACAGCTTTGGGCGCGGAAGTTCGCTGGTCATCGTGTAATATTTTCTCAACTCAGGATCAGGCAGCAGCTGCCATTGCCGCCAGCGGAGTTCCGGTATTTGCCTGGAAAGGTGAAACCGAAGAAGAATACGAATGGTGCATTGAGCAAACCATTACCGGGCCAAATGGCTGGAAGCCAAATTTGCTTCTTGATGATGGTGGTGATTTAACCCTGATTGTGCATGAAAAACATCCAGAACTTCTTGCAGACATTAAAGGAGTTTCCGAGGAAACCACTACTGGAGTGCACCGCTTATATGAAATGGCCAAGGCAGGAACTCTTAAAATTCCGGCGATCAATGTCAATGATAGCGTTACCAAGTCAAAGTTCGACAATAAATATGGCTGCCGCGAGAGTCTGGTCGATGCCATCAGGCGCGGAACAGATGTGATGATGGCTGGCAAGGTGGCTGTGGTTTGTGGTTATGGTGATGTGGGCAAGGGCTCGGCGCAAAGTCTGGCTGGTGCCGGGGCGCGGGTTATCGTTACCGAGATTGATCCGATTTGCGCCTTGCAGGCTTCAATGGACGGTTTTGAGGTGCGTCGTCTGGATGATGTGGTGTCCAATGTGGATATTATTGTCACCACCACCGGCAATAGGGATATTGTCACCGCCGACCATATGCGGGCCTTAAAGGATATGGCGATTGTTTGCAATATCGGTCATTTTGATAATGAGATAGCAGTTGCTGATATGAAAAACTATAAATGGACAAATATCAAACCACAGGTGGATATGATTGATCTGCCTTCTGGTAACCGGATGATTTTGCTGTCCGAAGGACGCCTGGTCAATTTGGGTAATGCTACCGGCCATCCCAGCTTTGTAATGTCGGCCAGTTTTACCAACCAGACTCTGGCCCAGATTGAGCTGTGGAACCATTCTGACAAGTACGAAAATGAAGTATACACTTTGCCCAAGCATCTGGATGAGAAAGTTGCCCGCCTGCATTTGGCAAAGTTAGGCGCGGATTTAACCGAGCTTAGTCAGGAACAAGCCGATTATATCGGTGTCGATGTAACAGGGCCGTTCAAAAGTGATACTTACAGGTATTGATTGAATCAAATAAGTAAAATCAAGGGTTTACGCTTTGTTGGCGTAAACCCTTTTTTATTATAGGCTTGGCATTTGCTTCATTCAAAGGGGGCCTGCCTTGAATAAAAAAAAAGTTGCAGTAGCTGTTATTCACGGCATTGGCAATTTGTCCAAAAATTCGCCGACGCAAAGCGACAAAATCACTTATTCCGCGCAGTTGCACAAACGTATTCGCAGCAGTTTTGGCCCGGGGCGATTTGATGCGAATATCGCCTGGCGCGAAGTGTTTTATTCTGACCTCATGCAAAAAAACCAAAATGATCTTTTGCAACGAACCGCGGGTAAAACCCGACAGAAACTATTACGA
>JALSYJ010000359.1 GCA_027071965.1 Robiginitomaculum sp.
CTGGTTTGTGGACCGGTTATTTGATAGCGCTCCCTTTGGTTTGGTTGTTTTTATGTTATTAGGTTTTGTCAGTGGCTTGCGTTCGGCAATCCGTTCGGCAAAAAGGGCAGCGCAGGATGCAGAAGAAAACGGGAATGATCCCGGCTCTTGTGCAGACAAGGAAAATTAATCGGAGACGCCTAAATGGCACTCGCTTCACTAGACCCGATGCACCAGTTCAAGGTGAAAACAGTTGCCACTATTCAGGCTGGGCCGCTGGATCTGTCGATTACCAATGTTGTGGTTTCCATGTGGGTTGCTATTGGTGTGGCGATGGTCTTGTTGCTGATGGCTACACGCAGAACCGACCTTATCCCCGGTCGCGGGCAATCGATTGCCGAAATTACTTACGAATTTATTGCTGATATGATCCGCTCTACTGCCGGCAATGAGGGTTTGCGGTTTTTCCCGTTTGTATTTGCCCTGTTCATTTTTGTACTGGCCACCAATATGCTGGGCATGGTGCCGGGCTTTTTCACCGTAACATCACAAGTGGTGATTACCGCCAGCTTGGCGGTTACAGTTTTCTTCACTGTCATCGGTTTTGGTTTTTATAAAAATGGTCTGGGTTTTTTCAAACTGTTCACGCCATCAGGAATGCATTGGGCTGCTTTGATTTTCATTGTACCTATTGAATTGCTGTCTTTCTTCTCCCGGCCCATTAGTCACTCATTGCGTTTGTTTGCCAATATGCTTGGCGGCCATACGGTGTTAAAGGTGTTTGCCGGCTTTATTGTCACCATTGGCAGCATGGGTGGATTGGCCGCTTTAGGCGCCATTGGGCCATTTGTATTTACTATTGCCTTGTTGGCGCTGGAGTTTCTGGTTGCCTTTTTGCAAGCCTATGTGTTTGCGATTTTAACTTGTATTTATCTAAACGACGCTTTGCATCCCGGTCACTGATCCGGCGTAAGGCACTTATTCTTATCCTTGAAGGGGAATTATTATGGAAGTAGAAGCAGCAAAAATGATCGGTGCCGGATTGGCAACCCTAGGCATGGGCGGCGCCGCGATTGGCGTTGGTATCGTATTTGGTAACTTTTTAACCGGTGCTTTGCGTAACCCATCGGCTGCCAGCAAGCAGTTTGGTAATCTGATTTTTGGTTTTGCTATGGCAGAAGCCTTCGGAATTTTCTCTCTGGTTATCGCCTTTATGATCATGTTTGGCTAAACTGCCACGCCCGGCATACCGTTTAAGGTGCCGGGCATTACGTTAATGAGAGCTGCAATGATTTTGTTAAACGGATTGGAAATGGCACCAGGTGGCAGTTCGTCGCCTTCGCACGGTGAGGGGACGCTGGTTCCGCACGAGGATCCTTATGCGAAAGAGGCATTTTCGCCTTTTGACATGAGCTATGCGGTTCCGCATTTTTTCTGGCTGGTGATCTCATTTGGCTTGATGTTTCTTATCCTGTGGAAGGTGATCCTGCCTCGTCTGGCTTCGGCGTTAGAAGAACGCAAAGACCGGGTGGCAGATGATCTCGATCAGGCCGCGGCGATGAAAGCTGATGCCGAAGTAGCTCATCAGGCTTATGAGAAGGCTCTTGCCTCATCAAGATCAAAAGCCCACATGATTGCGGCGGAAACCCGCGCAAAAATGGATGCGGAGCTGGCAAGCGAAACTGCTGCAGCAGAAGCAGGCTTTGCCGAAGCTGCCGCCAAGTCTGAGGTTCAGATACGTGCTGCAACAGATGCGGCTCTGGCCAAGGTTGAAGACGTTGCAATTGCCGCTACTACAGATATCGTCAGTAAGTTAGGCGGCGTTGCCCCTGCAGCGGCAGACATTAAAAAAGCCGTCAAACTGGCTTCGGCCTAAGGAGAATAGCATGTATTTTAGCTGGCTGTTTGATTTTGGCGACCCTACCATGTGGGTGACCATTGCTTTGGCTGTGTTTTTTGGCGCAGTTTTGTATATGAAGGTTCCTGGATTGGCGGCCAAGGCTCTGGATGAGCGCGCTGATAAAATTCGCGAGGAATTGGATCAGGCTCGGCAATTGCGCGAAGAAGCTCAGGAATTACTAGCCTCTTATACTCGCAAGCAAAGAGCTGCTGAAAAAGAAGCAGAAGACATTATTGTTCAGGCAAAAAAGGAAGCGCAATTATATGCCGCAGATATGCGTGCACAGCTTGCTGAACAATTAGAACGCCGGGCTGAAGCTGCTAACCGTCGTATTGAGCAGGCCGAAGCGCAGGCGCAAAACCTGGTTCGTGATCGTGCTGTTGATCTGGCGGTGCGGGCGGCTGAGATTGCTCTTGAGACTTCTGTACCAAAATCAGTAAAAACCAAGTTGATTGATGAGAGCATTAAGGAAATGAGCTCCAGCCTGTAATTGATCAGGCTCTTTTACTATTATCCTGTCAATTCCTATATCTTTTGACCAAGATATTATACCAAGCCCTATCTGGGTTTGCTTTACCGCATTTATTCAACCGCAAACCCCGCGCGTAAAATAGCGAGGCTTGCCGTCGCGGTAGCGCACAAAAGAGCTTCCCACTTTTGCTAAAAATGCTCTTATCTGCTTTGTCGCATTTTTGGCCGCAAAACCGGTGCCCACTTTTGCTAAAAATGCTCTGGCTGCCAGACAGTTTTGCGCGTATGGGTTTTGTCTGGATGCTGCACACAGGGGGGGCTGGTCGGGAACATGCAAACACCGGTAAATTATCGCAACTCCCTGACATTTGTGTTTATCACTGTTTTGATCGATATGGCAGGTTTTGCGATCATCATGCCAGTTTTGCCGGCGTTAATTGTAGAGCTGACTGGTGAAAGCCTGACCAGTGCTGCGTTGTGGGGCGGGGCGCTGATGAGTTCATTTGCGGTAATGCAGTTCTTGTTTTCTCCGCTTATTGGCAATTTAAGTGACCGCTTTGGACGCAGGCCGATTTTGCTACTGTCATTGGCCGGCTTTGGCATTAATTACGCACTGATGGCATTTGCCCCGAATTTGTTGTGGTTGTTTGTTGGCAGATTGCTTTCAGGTGTGTTTGGCGCCACTTTTTCCACAGCCAATGCGTTGATTGCTGATGTTTCACCACCGGAAAAACGAGCAGCTAATTTCGGATTGTTAGGGGCAGCCTTTGGTCTTGGTTTCATTATCGGGCCGGTGCTTGGTGGCTTGCTTGGAGAGCTTGGCACCCGAGCTCCGTTTTTTGCTGCATCTGCCTTGGCTTCGTTGAATTTGGTATTTGGATATTTTACGCTTCATGAAACCCTGCCAACAGCAAAGCGTCGGCAATTTGAATGGGCGCGGGCCAATCCACTGGGAGCTTTTAGACATTTATCCAGGCGCCCCGTAATTCTAATGCTGGCGCTGGTAGTATTTATTTTTGGCATCAGCCATCAGGTTTACCCATCGGTTTGGGCTTTTTATACCATTGAGAAATTTGGCTGGTCGGAACTTGATATTGGCTTGTCATTAGGGGCAGTGGGGGTGGTATTTGGCTTTAGTCAGGCAGTAATTACCCGCTGGGCAATACCCAGATATGGTGAGATTAATTGTGCTATTGCCGGGTTATTGGCGCTTTGTCTGGCATTTCTTTCTTATGGAATTGCTATGGTTGGTTGGCAGATGTATGTGATTATTCTGTTTGCCTTTGTTTCATCTCTTACTGGCCCAGCCCTAAACGGTATTATGTCAAACCGCACTCCTGAAACTGAACAGGGTGAATTACAAGGAGCACTGGCCAGCATAGCAGCAATAGGTGCTGTTATAGGGCCCTTATTGTTCACCTTCTTGTTTCAATCTTTTGGCCAGATTGACAGTTCTGTTTATTTTCCCGGCGCTCCATTTGTCGGGGCAAGTCTTGTCACATTGGTCGCCTTGATAGTATTTGTACCAGTGGCATCAAGAATGCGCCGTGAACATAAAATAGCAGAATGAGCATGTTAAAACTTTATATTGGCGATAGAAATTACTCCTCCTGGTCAATGCGTCCGTGGCTGGTGCTAAAAAAGGCGCAATTGCCATTTACCGAAGAAATGATCAGGCTTTGTTTGCCAGATACCAAGGAAAAATTATTACAGCTATGTTCTGCCGGAACAGTGCCGGTATTGCGTGTGCATGATGAAATTATTCCCGATAGTCTGGCTATTTGTCAGTGGGCAGCAAAATGCGTGCCCAATTTGTGGCCCACAGACCCTAAAGATCGTGACTTGGCCATTGGCTTTTGCAAACAAATGCAAGATGATTTTGCTGATTTTCGGGAACATGCTCCAATGAATTTGCGAAGGCGCACCCGAACAGACTTACCATCTTCTGCATTAGGTGCCGCAAACAGGCTGGCTGAAAGATGGTTGGAGCTACTTTCTCGCCATGACGGGCCGTTTTTGTTTGGCAATTGGTCAATTGCTGATGCTTTTTCCACCCCTTATGCCACAAGGTTTGTTTCTTATGGAGTCCCGCGCCCGGTCAGAGCCGATACCTATATTAGTGAATTGATGGCAGATGAGGATTATTTACAATGGGAAATGCAAGGTTTAGCCGAAGACTGGCGAATTGAACGCGTGGACCAGCTCTGACACCCAGCAAGCGAGCAATAACCCGTCTGTGGCGAGCAAGATTGACCCCATGGCATCACGGGCGTATTGCTTGATCAAAAGAAAGGGAATCATCAAGTGGCGGCAACTGAAGATCAAATGCGATACGACCTGATGGCTCAGGAAGCATTGCGCGGTGTTGTAAGGGCAGCTATTGCCAAAGCTGCCGAGTCAGGAATGCCTGGTTCTCACCATTTTTACATCACATTTAACACCCGCTTTGCCGGAGTTACCATTGATGAAAAACTGTTGGAAAAGTATCCTGAAGAAATCACGATTGTGCTGGAGCATCAATTTTGGGACTTGGCAGCATTGGATGAGCATTTTGAAGTGACTTTAAGTTTTGACGGTGCGCCAAAATACCTTTCGGTTCCCTATCGTGCTGTGACCAGCTTTCATGATCCTGCGGTTGGTTTTGGTCTTAAATTTGAAATTCCCGCAGAAGAAAACATTGATATTTCTGCGGCTAATGCCGAATCCGGCGAGATTAAGCAATCTACCAACACTGGTGATCTGGCTCCTGCTGCCTCTGGTGATGTGGTCAATCTGGATGCTTTTCGTCGTAAATAGCCTGTTTTGGCTTTTGGCCTTAAATCCGGAACTAGAGTCTCCATTTTGATCAAGTGCTAATTTTGGATCATTTTCTTTGATCTCTTATAAGTACGTTTGCTGTGATGATTAGTTTTCGCATGATTGCGGCTATGGCGACGATGGCTGGCATTTTATCAATATGGGAAGCTTTTGGTGCCCTATCGCCTAGCGGCTAGTTTAAGCGCGGGTTTTGTCCTATCGCTTCGCTACTTTAAGGACGGGATTTTGCCTATTGGTGTCAGGCTCTGGTTTTTTCTGGACAATATGATATCAATATGATATCACTTCATATCAATTGAAATGGAGAATAAAATGATGCAGGAAAAAAGTGTTTCGTCCTTCCCCGGCGTACTAATGTTGTTTTTGTTGTTGGCTCTGGGCATTATCAGCGTGCTTGGCTTTATCGCCCTTATTGATGCAGGTGCAAAAATCATGGCAGTGGCCTTGATGGTTTTTACGCTTACTTTTATCGTTTTCATGCTGATTGGCCTTTATAAGGTTGAGCCGAATCAAGCAGCAGTTCTTACACTGTTTGGCCGCTATATTGGCAGCAATCGCAGGCCTGGCCTGCACTTTAACAATCCGTTCTTTGCCAAAAAGAAAGTTTCGCTGCGTGTGCGCAACTTTGAAAGTGGTCGCTTAAAAGTAAATGACTTAAATGGCTCGCCAATCGAAATCGCTGCAATTGTGGTCTGGGAAGTCACTGATAGCGCCGAAGCAGTATTTAATGTTGATGCCTATGAAAGTTTTGTCCAAATTCAGTCAGAATCTGCAATTCGTTCTATGGCTTCCATATATCCTTATGACCCCCATGAGGAGGGTGAAGTTTCCTTACGCTCGCATCCTGTGGAGATTTCTGAGAAGATGAAGTCAGAGATACAAGATCGCCTAAACAAGGCCGGGATCAATGTAATCGAGTCACGGGTGTCACATCTGGCTTATTCTCCGGAAATTGCCCAGGCAATGTTACAGCGACAACAGGCCGGAGCCATTATCGCGGCCCGACAGCGTATTGTTGAAGGGGCTGTTGGCATGGTTGAACAGGCACTGGGTGCCCTGCAGGAAAAGCAGGTAGTGGAACTGGATGATGAGCGCAAAGCTGCAATGGTAAGCAATTTACTGGTGGTTCTGTGTTCTGATAATTCCACCCAGCCCGTGGTCAATGCCGGCTCTATTTACTAATCCGCAATGACCGGGCGCAA
>JALSYJ010000360.1 GCA_027071965.1 Robiginitomaculum sp.
ACGAGCGTTAAAGATGGGACAAATTATTTTTCTGCCGAAAAAGATACTGCCGGCGTCGAACCCTTGGTTGAAAAAATCAATGCCGATCCGGTTTATTCCGAGCCGGAAATATCACCTGAACAGTTTGATGAAGTCATACCGGATGATGAGGTTATTGCTGAAATTCCATTTGAAGATGATGATGTTATTGCAGCAGAAAAAAATGAACCCCTTATTCATATCCCGGATGAAGCGCCAATCAAAAAAACGCTAAAGCCCAAAAAGCCAAAGCGTAGCAGTCGTATGAATGAGTTGCCCGCGCTGGATTTGCTGGATGTTAATCATGATGAAAAAGCCGGTTTTAGTCCGGAAGAATTACGCGATTTATCCAGATTGCTGGAAATTCGGCTGAAAGAATACAATGTTCGTGCTGAAGTGGTAGAAGTACACCCCGGCCCGGTAATTACCCGTTTTGAGCTGATGCTGGCAGCAGGGGTTAAAGTCAATACGGTAAATAATATCAGCAAGGACATTGCGCGCTCCCTGTCGGTAATCAGTGTGCGTATTGTTGATGTGATACCGGGAAAATCGACTATTGGTATCGAAATACCCAACGAAAAACGGGAAATGGTGCGTTTGCGTGAATTACTGGAGTCCGATATTTTTCAAAAATCCAAATCCCCTTTAACCATGGCACTGGGCAAGGATATTGGCGGCAATGTTGTTATTCACGATTTGGGTAAAATGCCGCATTTACTGGTAGCAGGTACAACCGGATCGGGAAAATCGGTTGCAGTAAATGCCATGTTGTTAAGTATTCTTTACAAGGCAAATTATCGTGATGTCAAACTGATTATGATTGACCCGAAAATGCTGGAATTAAATGTTTATGATGGCATTCCACATTTATTAACCCCGGTTGTTACTGATATGAAAGAGGCATCCAACGCCTTGCGCTGGTGTGTCGCCGAAATGGAAAGGCGTTACAAGCTGATGTCTACACAAAAAGTTCGTAATATTGCCGGTTTTAATAAAAAGGTTGCACAAGCGATCAAGGATGGCGAGCCAATTAAAGACCCGTTATATCGTCGTGAAGAGGCTTTTGATCCGGATGAACCGCATCCAACACTGGAACCTTTGCCTTATATTGTCGTCGTAGTGGATGAATTTGCCGATATGATGATGGTTGTCGGTAAAAAAGTGGAAGAACTGATTGCCCGCATTGCACAAAAAGCACGCGCGGCGGGTATTCACCTGATTTTGGCAACACAAAGACCTTCTGTTGATGTTATCACCGGTATTATCAAGGCAAATATTCCCAGTCGTATCGCGATGAAGGTTTCTTCCAAAATTGATTCGCGTACCATTCTGGATCAAATGGGTGCTGAGCAATTATTGGGGCATGGTGATATGTTGTTTATGGCATCAGGTGCGTTGGTAGAAAGGGTACATGGTGCTTTTGTCAGTGACCAGGAGGTTAATGATGTGGTAGCAGATTTGAAACAAATTGCTGAGCCAACCTATATTGATGAAATTCTGGATGACCCGGACAGTTCTTCCGGCACACTTTTACCGGGTGAGGCA